>NZ_VRVA01000024.1:0-62473 GCF_008039945.1 Methylobacterium sp. WL64 | reverse complement strand
CCCCCGCCCTCCCCCAAGACGTCGGGGTGCCGGCCGCCCTGGCGCCGGTGCGCTCGCCGACCGGCCTCGTGCTCCGGCGCGGCCTGCATCACGCCGGCTTCCTGATCGGGGCCGGCATCCTCGGGGTGATCGTGCTGGCCGCGCTGGCCGCACCGCTGATCGCCCCGCACGACCCTTATGCGCAGGACGTCTCGCGCCGCCTGATCCCGCCGATCTGGCAGGCCAAGGGGACCTGGGACCACGCGCTCGGCACCGACAAGCTCGGGCGCGACTACCTCAGCCGCCTACTCTACGGCGGCCAGATCTCCCTGTTGATCGGGATCTCGGCGGCGCTGATCTCCGGGCTGATCGGCACGGTGCTGGGCCTCTGCGCCGGCTATTTCGGCGGCTGGGTCGATTCGGTGGTGAACTACATCGTGACCACGCGTCTGGCGATGCCCGTGGTGCTGGTGGCGCTGGCCATGGCGTCGCTGGTCGGCGGCTCGCTCAAGGTCGTGGTGCTGGTGCTGGGCTTCCTGCTCTGGGACCGCTTCGCCGTGGTGACCCGGGCCGCCACCCAGCAGATCCGCAACCAGGATTTCGTCTCGGCCGCCCGCGCTTCGGGCCTCACCGACCTGCGCATCATCCTGCAGGAGATCCTGCCCAACATCCTCAACGCGCTGATCGTCGTGGCGACCCTGGAGATGGCGCACGCGATCCTGCTCGAGGCCGCCCTGTCGTTCCTGGGGCTCGGGGTGCAGCCGCCGCTGCCGTCCTGGGGTCTGATGATCGCGGAGGGCAAGCAGTACATGTTCTTCCAGCCCTGGGTGATCACCATCCCGGGCGTGGCGCTCCTCTTCCTCGTGCTGGCGATCAATCTCCTGGGCGACGGCCTGCGCGACATCACCGCCCCCGAAGCCCGGCACTGACCAGACGTCCGGAAGTGCCCCGGGCCGGCCGACAGGCTCGGGCAGCGCGGGATCCATTCCGGCCAGAACCGCAATGTTTCACGGGAAACACACCATGACGCGAGACGACGCCATCGCGCGCGCAACCGACACCTTCGACGCCGGGGCGTTCCTCGCACTCCTGCGGGAGGCGGTCGCCTACCCGACCGAGAGCCAGGCGCCGGGCCAGGAGGCGGCCCTGCACGCCTATCTCGACACCTTCATCACGCCTCTCGTCACCCGCCTCGGCTTCGAGACACCCAAAAAACACGACAATCCGGACGGGGTGCACGGCCCGTTCCTGATCGCCGAGCGGCACGAGGGACCGGACCTCCCCACCGTGCTGATCTACGGCCACGGCGACACGGTGCGGGGCTATCCCGAGCAGTGGCGCACGGGGCTGGGCCCCTGGGAGATCGTGGTCGAGGGCGACCGCTGGTACGGGCGCGGCACCGCCGACAACAAGGGCCAGCACGTCCTCAACCTCGCGGCCCTGGAGCAGGTGATCGCGGCGCGCGACGGCCGCCTCGGCTTCAACGTGAAGCTGCTGATCGAGATGGGCGAGGAATCCGGCTCGCCGGGCCTGCGTCCGTTCTGCCGCGCGCACGCGGAGGCCCTGCGCGCCGACGTGCTGATCGCCTCGGACGGGCCGCGGCTCAGCGCCGAGCGCCCGACCCTGTTCCTGGGCTCCCGCGGCGCCTACAATTTCGAACTGAGCCTGAACCTGCGCGAGGGTCCGCACCATTCCGGCAATTGGGGCGGCCTGCTGCGCAACCCCGGCACGGTGCTGGCCTCGGCGATCGCCTCGATGGTCGATGCCCGCGGCAGCATCCTGGTCGAGGCCCTGCGGCCGCCGCCCATCCCCGAGGGCGTGCGCACGGCGCTCCGCGACATCCGGGTCGGCGAGGATCCGACCGCCCCGACGATCGATTCCGATTGGGGCGAGCCGGGGCTCACCCCGACCGAGCGGGTCTTCGCCTGGAACACCCTGGAAGTCCTCGCCTTCAAGACCGGCGATCCGGACGGACCGCTCAACGCGGTGCCGCCCCACGCCAAGGCGACCCTGCAGCTGCGCTTCGTGGTCGGCACCGACTGGAAGAACCTGATCCAGAACGTGCGCGCGCATCTCGACGCCAACGGTTTTCCGATGATCGAGGTCCGGCCGGCCCGGGCTTCGGAGGTTTTTCAAGCGACCCGGCTGCCGGTGGAAGACCCCTGGGTGGAATGGGCGCTTCTCTCGATCGAGGCGAGCGCCGGAAAAAAACCGGCCCTGCTGCCCAATCTCGGCGGTTCGCTGCCGAACGACGCCTTCTCGGAGATCCTCGGGCTGCCGACCCTGTGGGTGCCGCATTCCTACCCGGCCTGCCGCCAGCACGGGCCGGACGAGCACATGCTCGCCTCCAGCACCCGCGAGGGCCTCGCGATCATGGCCGGGCTGTTCTGGGATCTCGGCGAGGCCGGGCCGGACATCCTGCGCCGCCGCGCCGCGAGGAGCTGAACCATGAGCGAGCCGGTCGTCCGCATCCGTGACCTGACGATCGCGCTCCCCAAGGGCGCCGACCGTCCCTACGCCGTCGAGGGCCTGAACCTCGACCTGGAGCCCGGCAAAATCCTCTGCGTGGTCGGGGAATCGGGCTCCGGCAAGTCGATGAGCGCCTACGCGCTCACCGGCCTCCTGCCCCGGGCGCTCAAGCCCGAGGGCGGTTCGATCCTGTTCGAGGGACGGGACCTGCTGAGCCTGGACGAGCCGGCCTGGCGCGCCCTGCGCGGCCGGCGGATCGCCATGGTGTTCCAGGAGCCGATGACCGCGCTCAACCCGGTGATGCGCATCGGCGACCAGATCGCCGAGATGTTCGAGGCGCATAACCTGCTCACCCGGGCCGAGCGGCGGGCCCGGGCGGTGGCCTTGGCGACCGAGGTCGGGCTGTCCAACCCCGAGGAGGCGGTGCGGGCCTATCCGCACCAGCTCTCCGGCGGCCAGCGGCAGCGCGCGATGATCGCCATGGCGCTCGCCCTGGAGCCGTCGGTCCTGGTCGCCGACGAGCCGACCACGGCGCTCGACGTCACCACCCAGGCCCAGATCCTGAAGCTGATCCGCGAGTTGCAGCGCAAGCGCGGGATGAGCGTCCTGTTCATCACCCACGATTTCGGCGTGGTCGCGGAGATCGCCGACCACGTGGCGGTGCTCCAGCGCGGCCGGCTGGTGGAATCGGGCAGCGCCGAGGCGGTGCTGCGCGATCCCCAGGCCCCCTACACGAAGGCGTTGCTCGCCGCGGTGCCGAGCCTGACCCCGCCGGTGCGGGCCAGCGTGCAGGCCTCCCCCGTGGCCCTGTCGGTGATCGGGCTGTCCAAGACCTACACCACCAAGGCCGGCCTGTTCGGCAACCCCCGGGTGGTCGCGGCGGTCAAGGAGGTCGCCTTCGACGTGCGGCGCGGCGAGACCCTGGGGCTGGTCGGCGAATCCGGCTCCGGCAAGTCGACCACGGCGCGGCTCGCGATCCGGCTGATCGAGCCCGACGGCGGCACCGTCCGGCTCGGCAGCCTCGACTACACCGCGCTCCGGCGTGCGGACCTGCGCGCTCAGCGCAGCCGCATCCAGATGATCTTCCAGGACCCGTTCGCCTCGCTGAATCCGCGCCGCACCGTGGAGCAGATCATCATGGCGGGCCCGGTCGCCCACGGCGTTCCGGCCGCGGAGGCGCGGGAGCGCACCCGGAGCCTCCTCGACCTCGTCGGCCTCGACCCGAAGGCGGCCGCCCGCTACCCGAACGCCTTCTCGGGCGGCCAGCGCCAGCGCATCGGCATCGCCCGGGCGCTCGCCATGGAGCCGGACGTGCTGGTGGCCGACGAGGCGGTCTCCGCGCTCGACGTCTCGGTCCAGCGCCAGGTGCTGGACCTGCTGGAGGACCTGAAGCAGCGGCTGTCGCTGGCGATGCTGTTCATAACCCACGACCTGCGGGTGGCGGCCACGATCTGCGACCGGATCGCCGTGATGCATCGCGGCGCCATCGTGGAGATGCGCACCACCGCCGACCTGTTCGCGGCCCCGGAGCACGCCTACACCCGCAGCCTCCTGGCCGCGGTGCCGGGCGCCCGCGCTTCGTAGCGGCGCTTCGTGGGTTGAGGGAGGGGGCGTCCACCGCCCTCCGCTTGTCCGCGGCCCATCGAGGCGCAGCGTCGGGCCCGCATCGCAGGGCGGCGCCCGAGGCCCGTCCCGTCGCCTTTCGATGGATGCCGCGGGATGCCGTGGGACACAGAGACAAGTTTTTTGGACGAAGTCGGTCTGTCGTGCTTCGGGCCATCCGGTAGAATGGCCACGTTGTCGAGGGTCGAGCGCCCCGGCGGACCTACGGCCGACCGAACCGTCCGTCCCCGCTCGCGCCTCGAACGCGGACGGGGACTTTTTGACGTGTCGTTCTCAGCCAAGCCCGATAAGCCCCAGTCCCCGCGCAGGCGGTCCCTGCCGGACGGGCAACCGTCCCGGCGCCAGGGATCGGCGCAACGGGCCGCGCGCGGGCCGGCAACCGGCGAACGCCACGTCCCCCCCGCGCCGGAGGTGGCCGCCGTGGCCGTCGGCGCCCGCATCATCTACCTGAGCTGGGCCCAGACCTTTGGCCGCCCGCCCAGCGCCCGCCTGCCCGGAATGACCGCACGCGTGCTGCCGTTCCGCAGGCGCTGACGCGCACCCTGGTCAACGCCGGCGATCAGCCGTTCGTGCCGGTCCGGCGCTGCTCGGCGCGGGCGCCCGGAACACCGAGGCCGATCGCCTTGGCGAGGGCGGAGCGCTGCGCGGCGTAGCCCGGCGCCGTCATCGGGTAATCCGTCGGCAGGCTATAGCGCTCGCGATACCGCTCCGGCGTCAGGCCGTGGGCGGTGAGATGCCGCTTGAGCGTCTTGTACGACCGCCCGTCGATGAAGCTGACGATCCCGTCCTGCTGGACCGACTTGCGGATCTGCGCCGCGGTCGGCGGCTCGATCACGGGTGCGACCTCGACGGGCACCTTGCGGTCGAGGTTGATCAGCGCGCCGTGCACGCTGGCGATCAACGCCGGCAGGGACGTGGGTGGGACGGGGTTGTTCGAGACGTAAGCCGCGACGACGTCGCCGACCAGCACGGCGAGTTCGGTGCTGCTCTCAGGATGCGTTTCGGGCACGGCGCGAGTTCCGATCTAAGCTTTCGTGGATGACCCATTGGTTCCAAAGCAAAAACCATCGCAGTGTCAAGATGGTCTGTTCAGCCGATTGCCCGAAACGGCAGCATTTTAATGCCGACACTCTAGATAACGCTGTCTGGACAGAGTGTTTCCACTCAGACGCCCGGCGGCTTTGTTGCGGGACCCAAGCTTAGATTCGGCAGGAATTCGAAATACAAGACTCAGAACACAATTTTAAGCTTGTCCACGCCCTCAACCGATCCCCAGGCCGCGGATCAGGCCGAGGCTGACCGCGACGAGCACGGCCAGCGACGCGGTCACGGCCAGGGTGACCCGGCCTCCGACTCGGGCGAGCACCCGCACATCGACGCCGAGGCCGAGGGCCGCCATGGACAGCACCGTGAGCACGCCCGCGAGCTGCGTCAGCGGTTTGACGGCCGCATCCGGGATCAGCCCTATGGAGCGGGACGTCGCCAGGACCAGGAAGCCGAGGATGAACCACGGCACCAGCTTGGTCAGGCCGGGCCGGCCCTTCGCGCGGGTCGATTCCGCCTCGGCGTCCTGCCCGGCCTCCCGCGGCAGGCGCGGGGCGATCAGTGAGAACGCCACCACCACGGGTCCCAGCATCAGCACGCGCACGAGCTTGACCAGGGTGCCGACCTGGGTGGAGAGCAGGCTCACCGGGACGGTCGCGGCCAGCACCTGCGGGACCGCGTAGACGGTGAGCCCGGCCAGCACGCCGTACTGGTTGTCGCTCAGGCCCGCGAGCGGCACGAACAGCGGCAAGCCGAGCACCATCAGCACGCCGAGCACCGCGGTGAACGCGATGGCGGCCGCGATGTCCTTGGGCTGCGCCCCGATCACCGGCGCCACCGCGGCGATGGCCGAGTTGCCGCAGATCGCGTTGCCGCACGCCACCAGGATCGCCATCCTGGGCGGCAGGCCGAGCGCCCGGCAGATCCCCACGCTGGCGCCGATCCCGATCACAACGGTGCCGACGATGCCGGCCAGCAGCGCCGGACCGGAGGCCAGGATCGCCCCGAGGCTCAGCGAGGCGCCCAGCAGTACGACGGCCACCTCCAGGAGTTGCTTCGCCGAGAACGCGATGCCGGTGCGAAACCGGGCATCCGGCGTCCAGGCGGTGCGGATCGCGATCCCAATCAGGATCGCCAGCACCAGGGCCTCGACATAGGGATGGCCGGCAACTCGCTCCTCGAGCGCCTGCGCGGCCATGGCCAGGGCGGTGATCGCCGCGCACAGGCCGATGCCCGGCAGTACGGAGGTGGCCGCCCCGTCCCGCACGGTGGTCCCGGTTTCACCCGTCCGGGCCGATGATCTGGGGCTCACGCCGGTCGCTCCACGGTCGACATCCGAGCAAAGGGAAGAAAACGTTTGTCGCGAGCGCACAAGAGAGAAGGACGCTCTCCGGCGCGAGAAAACTTCGGAAGTCCCGTCCATTGCGGCGCGGGGTCCCGAGCGCGACATTCACCGTCATGCGCACCACCCCGGATACTCGGTCGACGACGATGGCGTTCGACCCCTTTGGCGAGCCCGTCGCCGCGGGCGTGGCCGAGGCGTGCCCGACCGCTTCGGGCGACCGGACCGCGCGCCGGGTCGGTGGTGCCGTGTTCTGGGCCCTCGCCCTGACGATCCTGGCCGGCCGCATCTACGCCTACGACCTGCCGGTGGTGCAGAGCGTCGCGTCCTACGCCGCGCAGGCCGTGACGCTGCGCTGAGGCGCGGCCGTCGCTCAATACGTGTCCGCCAGGTAGGCAGCGATCGCGTGGCCGTCCGCCTCGTCGATCGGGGCGTGGTAGACCTTGATCATCTTGGTCACCTCCGACTCCCAGAACGCCTTCCCCCGCCCCGGGGGCTGGGTGGCGATGTAATCGACGGAGTGGCAGGTCTGGCAATTGGCCTGCGCTGCGGCGAAGCCCTGCGCCTGGCCACCCGACGCACCGTCCTTCGGGGCCCGCAACTCGGCCGTGGGATCCGGCACCGTGTAGCGGCGCGGGGCCGAGAGGGCTGTGCCGGCGAGAAGGCCGGCGATCATCGATCCGATCAAAAGCGCGCGCATCCCGTTCCCCCTCACGCCGCCCGGACCCGGGTGATCTCGACGCCGTTGCGCATGTACCCGGACGGGTTCCAGAGCGAGTCCATCGGCTGCGTGCTGCCGTCGTTGGCGGTGGCCCGGACCCGGACGCTGTGCGCGCCCGCGGCCAGGTCGAGGGTGAGCGACCAGGGCCGGAACGCGTAGGGACCCAAATCCTGGCCCAGGGCGGCCTGCGTCCAGGTCCGGCCCTCGTCGGTGGACACCGCGACCGTCTTGATCCCGGAGCCGCCGTCGAACGCGATGCCGCGCACGTGCACCGGACCGGCCTTGATGTCCGCCCCGTCGGCGAGATTGGTCAGGAACGACCGCACGTTGAGCCGGCCGATCGGCACCGTGGCTTTGGCGGCCTGGCCCGGCTCCGTGCAGGCGCAGGCATTGTCCGGGATGCGGTAGGCGCTCTTCATGAAGAAGCCGTCGAACGGCGTGTCGCGCACCGTGATCGCGTTCAGGTGCTTGACCCAGTAGGTGCCGTAGAAGCCCGGCACCACGAGGCGCAGCGGAAACCCGTTGAGCCAGGGCAGGTCCTCGCCGTTCATGCCCCAGGCCAGCATCACCTCGCCGTCACGGGCATGGTCGAGGCCGAGCGCCTTCACGAAATCCGGGGTCTCGGGCAGGACCGGCCCGTCCATCCCGTCGAACGTGACCTGCACGGCGCCCGGCTTCACCCCGGCGCGGTCGAGCACGCTCTTCAGCGGCACGCCGGTCCAGCGCGCGCAGCCCATGGCGCCGTTGGCGAGCTGACCGCCGGCCATGCGCGGCTCGAAGAAGCCGCGCGAGTTCCCCGAGCATTGGTTGACCGCCACGATCTCGCTCCGCCCCGGCAGCGCCTTGATCTCGGCCAGCGACAGCGAGACCGGGCGCTCGACATGGCCGGCGATGCCGAGCCGGAACGTGTCCGGGTCGATCTCCAGGGGGATGTCGGCCAGGTGATAGCGGACGAAGAAGGCGTCGTTGGGGGTGATCGCCCCCTCGTCGAATACCGCGAACGGCGTCTCCAGCTGGGGCGGCCGGGCCGTGGTCTGCAGAAGCGGGCGCTTGCCCGGATAGGCGACCAGCGGGCGCGTGCCGTTGCCGAAGGGAAGCACGACCTCCTCAGCCCGGGCGCGCAAGGGCGTCGCCGCAACAGCCAGCGCGCCGAGGCCGCCCTGGAGAACGCGGCGCCTGTCGAGATGAGCCATCGTCGCGTCCTTCATCCGCCGTCCCGGCATACCGAGCGATCCTGCGCGGACGCCCCGCGATCCGGCCGTCTCGAGCGCCCCTGCCGTGGCGGTGTATCAGACTTTCCCTTGCCCGAACCGCTTCGCCCCGCAGCGTGCGTGTTTCACGGGAAACACCGCATCGCCGTCACCCCAACGCTTCGATCTCGGCCGCGAGGGTGTCCGGAACCGTCAGCCCGTCCCGCGCGGCGCGGACCCGCAGGTCGAGGCGCCGGCTTCCCGGCAGGCGAGCGCCGTCCTGCGCCTCGATCGAAGCCGCCAGGACGGCGAAGCGCTCCGGGGCGTCGGGGCCGAGGGCCGTGGCGTCGATCGCCAGGATCAGCTGTCCGGTGCCGGGCGGGTCGCCCGCCGCGTCGAGGAACGAGCTGGCCTCGGCGGCGAAGCGGGCACCGGTGAGCCCGGCCGCCAGGAGTTCCACCATCAAGGCGAGCGCCGTCCCCTTGGCGTCGCCGAGCGGCGCCATCGTGCCGTCGAGGGCGGCGGCGGGATCGGTGGTCGGGCGTCCCTCGGCATCGAGCGCCCAGCCCTCCGGGATCGCCTCGCCGCGCTGCTTCGCGCCGACGATGCTGGCCCGGGCGACCTTCGACAGGGCGAGGTCGATCACGATGGGCGCCCGACCGGGCAACGGGCAGCCGAAGGCCAGCGGGTTGGTGCCGAACACCGCCCGGCTGCCGCCCCAGGGCGCCATGGCGGCGGGGGTGTTGGCGAACAGGATCGCGACGCACCCGGCCTCGGCCAGCGCCTCGACGGGCAGGCCGGCCGCCCCGCAATGATGCGAGCGGCGGATCCCGGCCGCCGCGATCCCCTGCCGGCGTGCCAGATCCGGCAGCTCGGCCAGGGCCGCGTCGAGCGCCGGGTAGGCGAAGCCGTTGCCGGCATCGATCGCCAGGAGTCCCGGCCGGGGCCGGCTCACCACCACGCGGGCATCGCCCACGACCTTGCCGGTGCGCAGCTGCGCGGCGTAGCCCGGCACCCGCGACAGGCCATGGCCCTTCAGGCCGTCCGCCTCCGCGGCGACCAGCGCGCGGGCGGTGCTGTCGGCGGCGGCAGGGGCGGCGCCACAGCGGCGGAAGGCGCCGGCCGCGAGCGCGTGGGCCTCCGCGAGGGACAGGGTCGGCATGGTGGTCGAGGCTCCGGGTCACCGCGAAGGATCCGCGGGGCATACCCGAAGCCGCGCCGCTTGAGGATCAGGCGTCAGGGGATCAGGCGTCAGGGGATCAGGCGTCAGGGGATCAGGCCTGCATGCCCCAGCGCTGGATGGTCCGCCGCTCGATCGTCTGGAAGATCAGGTTCTCCACCACGAGGCCGATCAGGATCACGGTGAGCAGCCCGGCGAACACGTTCGGGATGTCGAGCATGTTCTTGTTCTCGAAGATGAACCAGCCGAGCCCGCCCGCCCCGGAGCTGACGCCGAACACCAGCTCGGCCGCGATCAGCGTGCGCCACGCGAAGGCCCAGCCGACCTTCAGGCCGGTGAGGATCGACGGGAACGCGGCCGGGATCAGGATCTTGCCGATCAGCCGCGGGCCCGACAGCCCGTAATTGCGCCCGACCATCGTGAGCGTCCGGCTCACCGACAGGAAACCCGAATGGGTGTTGAGCGCGATCGCCCAGGTCACCGAGTGGACCAGGACGAAGATCAGGCTGCCGTTGCCGAGCCCGAACCAGATCAGCGCCAGCGGCAGCAGCGCGATCGCCGGCAGCGGGTTGAACATCGACGTCAGGGTCTCGAGGAGGTCGGTCCCGATCCGCGACGCGATGGCGATGCCGGTGAGCAGGGTCGCCAGGAGGACGCCGGCGGCGTAGCCCATCAGCAGCACCTTCAGCGAGCTCCAGGCCCGGGCCGGCAGCGTCCCGTCGGCGACCGCCCGGAAGAACGCCTCCATGGTGGCCGAGAAGGTCGGGAACAGGAGGTCGTTGTCGAGGTAGCGCCCGTAGGCTTCCCAGATCCCCGCCAGCAGGACGAGGATCAGGATCTTGCGCAGCCAGGCTTGGTTGTAGAGGCGCTCGAACGCCGAGAGCGGCTTCTCCACAACCGGGGCGCCGTGGGCGTGGCCGGTCTCCCGCACGATCTCGGGGCGGGCCGGATCCGTGGCGGCGGGGCGCGGCGGCACCGTCAGGGGAGCGCCGGTCAACACGCGCGCGCTAGACATTCTCCGCCTCCTGGATCTCTTCCGAAAAGAGCATCTGCTGGATGCGGTTCTCGAGCTGCAGCGCCGCCTCCGGGGTTGCCGCGCTGTTGAGCTCGGCCTTGACCTCGCCCGGATGGGGCGAGAGCAGCAGGATGCGCGAGCCGACCTTGATCGCCTCGGGGATCGAGTGCGTCACGAACAGCACCGTGAAGCGCGTCTCCTCCCAGAGCATCAGCAGCTCGTCCTGCATGCGCCGCCGGGTGAGCGCGTCGAGCGCCGCGAACGGCTCGTCCATCAGCAGGATGTCGGGCTCCATCGCCATGCCGCGGGCGATGGCGACGCGCTGCTTCATGCCGCCCGACAGGGTGTGCGGGTAGCTGTCGGCGAACTTCGTCAGGTTGACCTTGTCGATGTAGAGGTTCGCCCGCTCCAGCGCCTCCCGTCCCTTCAGCCGGCCCGAGGCTTCGAGGGCGAAGACCACGTTCTGCCGGACCGTCTTCCATGGCAGCAGCTGGTCGAATTCCTGGAACACCATCATCCGGTCGGGGCCGGGCTCGGTCACCGGGCGGCCTTTCAGCCGGATCTCTCCCTCGGTAGGGGCCATGTAGCCGCCCACCGCCTTGAGCAGGGTCGACTTCCCGCACCCGGAGGGTCCGAGCAGGACGAACCGGTCCCCGGGCCAGATCCGGAAGCTCACCCGGTAGGTGGCCGTGACGAGGTGCTCGGGCGTCTTGTAGCGGAGCGTGACGCCGTCGACCTCCAGCAGAGGCTGACCCGTATCCATCCATCCTCCCTGGCGCCGCGGCTTGAGCCGCATGTCGCTGATCGTCCGGCGATGGTCCGGACCTCACGGGAAAGTGTAGGATCGATGCGGCGAGGCTGTAAAGCGGCGTATTCTTAATAAATTAGGATTGCTGTCCGGTTGAACCCGCTCGTTGCGTCGGTCTTGAGCGACTGCGCGGGTGTGGAATCGGCCGCTTATGCCGGTTCGGACGCGGCGCTGGAGGTTCTGTTTCGTACGGCTCCCAGGCGCGCTCGATCGATGGTCCTCCACTCCCAAGGACGGCGGCCTGCGAGCCCTTCGGCGGAAAACCGCATCGTCCCCATCTCAAACCGGGTGCCACCATCGACCCCGCAGCACCACGCCCTCCGACACGATCCGCTGGGCGCCAGTCATGTGCTCGCCCCGCGTGTCCACGTAGTCGAACGCGCCGTCCCGGACCGACAGCACGGTGGCATCGCCGAGCGCCCCGACCTTCAGGGTCCCGTATTCCATGCGCTTGAGCGCCACCGCGGCGTTGACCGTGGAGGCGGCGACGACGTCGCGCAGACTCATGCCGAGGCAGAGCATCTTGGACATGGTGGTGACCTGATCGAAGGCCGGCCCGTCGATGCAGAGCTGGTGCACGTCGGACGAGATCGTGTCCGGCAGGAAGCCCCCCGCCAGCATGGCCCGGGCGGTCTTGAACGCGAACGAGCCTTTGCCGTGGCCGATATCGAACAGCACGCCGCGCGCCCGGGCCTCCCGCAGGGCGGGCTTCACGGCGCCCTGGGCGGTGATCGGGGAATTCGGGAACGGCCGGAAGGCGTGGGTCAGCACGTCGCCGGGGCGCAGCATGGCCAGCACCGCCTCGTAGCTCGGCGGCGGCTCGTCGATATGGGCCATCAGCGGCAGGCCGGTCTCCTCCGCGACCTGCAGGGCGATGTCGAGGGGCGCGGTGCCCTGGTCGCCGGAGGCGTGGCGCCCGACCCGGACCTTGATGCCGACGATGACGTCCCGGTTGGCCTCGACCACCTCCACGGCCTCGCGGGGCGCCATCAGCCGCGGATCCTCGCTCTCGCCGACCATGATGGTCTTCGAGAAGCCGAAGATGCCGGCGAAGGAGACGTGCAGGTAGGCCAGGATCCGCGCCTCCGAGCGGTCGATGACGTGGGTGCGAAATCCGGAAAAATTGCCGGGCCCGGCACTGCCGGTATCGACCGAGGTCGTCACCCCGGAGGTCCGGCAGAACGCGTCGGCGTCGATGCCCAGCGAGGTACCGCCCCAGTAGACGTGGGTGTGCAGGTCGATCAGCCCCGGCGTGACGATCGCGCCCGCCATCGCGCGCACCTGCGTGCCCGGGCCCGCGACGAGATCGCGGCCGAAGCCCGAGACCCGGCCCTGCGCGAAGGCGACGTCGCCGATCCCGTCGTGGTTCTGGGACGGGTCGATGATCCGCGCACCCTTGAGGATGAGGTCGTGCGGCACGGCTGTCTCCGGGATCGTGTCAGGCCGCGACCGCCGGTGCGGACGCGTCGTCGTTGAGGTGGCAGGCGGCCAGATGGCCGGCGCCCACCGGATCGAGGCGGGGCTCCTCGACCCGGCAGCGTTCGAAGGCCTGCGGGCAGCGGGTGTGGAAGCGGCAGCCGGCGGGCGGATTGATCGGGCTCGGGACGTCGCCCTTGAGCACGATGCGGGTGCGCCCGGCCCCGGGCTCGGGGATCGGCACCGCCGAGAGCAGGGCCTGGGTGTAGGGGTGCTTCGGGGCCAGGAACAGCGCCCGCCGCGGGCCGATCTCGACGATCTTGCCGAGATACATCACCGCCACCCGGTGGGTCATGTGCTCCACGATGGCGAGGTCGTGCGAGATGAACAACATCGCGAGGTCGAGCTCGCGCTGCAGGTCGCGCAGCAGGTTGACGATCTGGGCCTTCACCGAGACGTCGAGCGCCGAGACCGCCTCGTCGCAGATGATCAGGTCCGGCTCGGCGGCGAGCGCCCGGGCGATGCCGATGCGCTGGCGCTGGCCGCCGGAGAATTCGTGGGGCCAGCGCCCCAACGCCTCGCGCGGCAGGCCGACCCGCTCCATCAGGGCCGCGAGCTTCGCCTCGATGTCGGCCGAGCCCTTGGCCAGCCCGAAATTGCGGATCGGCTCGGCCAGGATCGCCCGCACCCGCATCCGCGGGTTGAGGGACGAGAACGGGTCCTGGAACACCATCTGCATCCGGCGGCGCAGGGGCCGCAGGGTGCCGGCCGAGAGGTCGTCGATGCGCCGGCCGGCCAGCACCACCTGCCCGGCGGTCGGCGTGTAGAGGCGCATCAGCGCCTTGGCGACCGTGGACTTGCCGCAGCCGGATTCGCCGACCAGCGACAGGGTCTCGCCCCGGTCCACCGTGAAGGACAGGCCGTCCACCGCCTTGAGCACCCGGGTCGACCGGCCGAACAGGCCGCCGCCGAGGGAAAAGTGTTTCTTGAGGTCTCTGACCTGGAGGAGCGTGCGGGCGGTCGTGGTCACGGGCGGGTCTCCGTGACGGGACGAGAAAAGGCGCGCGCAGCGCGTCCCCTCCCCCCTCTGCGGGGGAGGGTGGCCCGCGAAGCGGGTCGGGAGAGGGGCAGCGCGACGTTGCAGGATGGATCGGGTGTCGCGACCGGTCCGGACGCGGCGCTCCCCTCTCCCGACCCCTGCTGACGCAGGGGCCACCCTCCCCCGCAGAGGGGGGAGGGAAGACGCGCCGCGCGTTGCGCCAAGTCATAAAAAATCATGCCGCGAGGGCGTCCTTGGGCGCGTAGTGACAGGCGGCGAGATGCGCGGGGGCCTTCGGCTCCAGGGCCGGGGCGTAGGCGCGGCACAGGTCGGTCACGTCCGGGCAGCGTCCGGCGAAGACGCAGCCCTCGATCCGCTGCTTCAGGCTCGGGACCATGCCGGGAATCTCGGCGAGCCGCTCGGTGGCGCCGTGCTCGACAGCGCCGAGCTTGGGCACGGCCCCCATCAGGCCGCGGGTGTAGGGATGGCGCGGCGCCCGGAACAGGTCACGGACCGAGGCCTCCTCGACCTTCCGGCCGGCATACATCACCACCACCCGGTCGGCGACCTCGGCGACCACGCCGAGATCGTGGGTGATCAGCATGATCGCGGCGCCGACGCGATGCTTCAGGTCGCGCATCAGGTCGAGGATCTGGGCCTGGATGGTCACGTCGAGCGCCGTGGTCGGCTCGTCGGCGATCAGGAGCTTGGGCGAGCAGGCGAGCGCGATGGCGATCATCACCCGCTGGCGCATGCCGCCCGAGAGCTGGTGCGGGTATTCCCGCACCCGGCGCCCGGGCTCGGGGATGCCGACCAGCGTCAGCATCTCCACGGCCCGGGCCTCGGCCTCGCGCCGGCTCAGGCCCTGGTGCAGCCGCAGGGTCTCGCCGATCTGGCGGCCCACCGTCAGCACCGGGTTCAGGCTGGTCATCGGCTCCTGGAAGATGACGCTGATGTCGTTGCCGCGGATCTTGCGCATCGCGCGGGTCGGCAGGTCGAGGAGATTCGTCCCCTCGAACCGGATGGCGCCGGCGATGCTGGCCGGCGGCTCGGGCAGGAGGCGCAGGATCGACATCGCGGTCACCGACTTGCCGCAGCCGGATTCGCCGACGATCGCCAGGGTCTCACCCGCCTGGATGGCGAAGGACACGCCGTCCACCGCCCGGTTCACCCCGTCGGGGGTGCGGAAGTGGACCTGCAGGCTCTCGATCGACAGGAGGGGGGTGCCGCTCACGCTGCTGGTCCTCACGCGTCTTTGGCCATGCGGGGGTCGAGGGCGTCGCGCAGGCCGTCGCCGACGAGGTTCACCGCGAGCACCGTCATGGACAGGAAGATCGCCGGGAACAGGATGATGTAGAACTTCACCTGCCAGAGGGCCCGGCCCTCGGCCATGATGTTGCCCCAGGACGGCGTCGACGGCGGCACGCCCGCGCCGATGAACGACAGGATCGCCTCGGTGATCATCGCGGAGGCGCAGATGTAGGTCGCCTGCACGGTCATGGGCGCCAGGGTGTTGGGCAGGATGTGGCGCCAGATGATCGCCGGCATGCGCGTGCCCGTGGTCACGGCGGCCTCGACATAGGGCTGCTCGCGCAAGGACAGCACGACGCCCCGGACCAACCGGGCGACCCGGGGGATCTCCGCGATGGTGATCGCCACGATCACGTTCTGGACCGAGCCGCGGGTGAGCGCCATCAGGGTGATGGCCAGCAGGATCGGCGGGATCGACATCATGCCGTCCACGATCCGCATGACGATGCCGTCGAGCCAGCGCACCATCCCGGAGACGAGTCCGACCGCGAGCCCCGCCACCGAGGCGAGGAGCGCCACGGAAAAGCCGACCAGCAGCGAGACCCGGGCGCCGTAGACCACCCGCGAATAGATGTCCCGGCCGAGCATGTCGGTGCCGAACCAGTACTGGGCCGAGGGCACGCGGGTGCGCTTGGCCGGCGCCAGGGCGGTGGGATCGACGGTGCCGAGATAGGGCGCGAGCACCGCCATCAGGAACACGACGAGGAGCAGGCCCCCGCCGGCCACGATGGTCGGGTTGCGGCGCACATAGGTCCAGACCCGGCCCCGGCGCTTGCGGGCCGGGATCACGTCCGGCAGCGGCGTGGCGACGGCGAGCCCCGCGGGGGGCGGCCCCTTGTGCGGCGGGCCCTTGAGCGACGGGTCCGCGGCGCGCGACGGACCGGAGAGAGGCGCGACGGTCGCGGTCAATAGCGGATCCTCGGGTCGAGCAAGGTGTAGAACAGGTCGATGGCGAGGTTCACCAGCACGTAGACGAAGCTGAACAGCAGGACGACGCCCTGGATGACCGGGTAATCGCGCCGCAGGATCGCATCGACCGTGAGGCGGCCGAGGCCGGGAATCGCGAACACCGTCTCGGTGACGACGGCGCCGCCGATCAGCAGCGCGATGCCGATGCCGATCACGGTGACGATCGGCACCGCGGCGTTCTTGAGGGCGTGGATGAACAGCACCGGCCCCTGCGCCAGCCCCTTGGCCCGGGCGGTGCGCACGTAATCCTGCTGCAGCACGTCCAGCATGGTCGCCCGCGTCACCCGGGCGATCAGCGCGATGTAGACGAGGCCCAGCGTCACCGCGGGCAGGATCAGGTTCGCGAACCACGGCCACAGGCCCTGCTCGATCGGCGTGTAGCCCTGCACCGGCAGCCAGCCGAGTTCGAGGGCGAACACGTAGGCCAGCACGTAGCCGACCACGAAGACCGGCACCGAGAAGCCCATCACGGCGAGCCCCATGACCAGGCGGTCGATCAGGCTGCCGGCCTTCCAGGCCGCCACGACGCCGAGCGGCACCGCGACCACGACGGCCAGGATCAGGGTGACGAGCATCAGCGAGACGGTCGGCTGCACCCGCTGCCCGATCATCGTGGTGACCGGCAGGTTGGTGAAGATCGAGGTGCCGAGGTCCCCGTGCAGGATCTGCCAGGACCATTCGCCGAACCGGACCAGGAACGGCCGGTCGAGGCCGAGCGAGGCGCGGATGCGCGCGACGTCGTCCGGTGTCGCCTGATCGCCCGCGATGATCGCGGCCGGATCGCCGGGGGCGAAGTAGAGGAGGCTGAAGACGAACAAGCCGACCACCGCCATCACCGGGATGGTGGCCAGGATGCGCCTGCCGATATAGCCGAGCATGGGACGCCTCCTGGCCTCAGGCCTTCGACACGCCCCAGGTGAACGGGATCGGCCCCTTCACGATGCCGGAGACGTTCTTGCGCCAGGCCTGGTAGCCGAGGAAGAACCCGGTCGGCACGTAGACCACGCCCTCGCAGGCGGCGGCGTTGACCTTGTCGATGGCGGCCTTCTCGGCGGCCGGATCGGCCGCGTCGAACCACTCGGCGATGGCGGCCTCCACGGGCGGGACGTTGGGCCAGCCGAACCAGGCCTTGTCGCCGCTGGCCCGGACCGCGGGATAGCCCGCCGGATTGATGCAGTCGGCGCCCGCGTGCCAGGTGTGGAACATGTTCCAGCCGCCCTGGGACGGCGGCGCCTTGGACGCCCGGCGGGTGCCGGTGGTGCCCCAGTCGGTGGCGACGAAGTCGACGTTGAAGCCCATCTGCTTCAGCAGGTCGGCGGTGATGTCGCCCTGCGCCTTGGTGATCCCCTGGTCCTGCGCCACCACGCAGACGACGGGCTCGCCCTTGTAGCCGGCTTCCTTCAGCAGCTTCTGGCCGAGCTTGATGTCACCCTTTCCGACGCTGCCCCCGCCCGCCTCGGTGTAGAGCGGCGTGCCCGGCGTGAAGAAGCCCGGCAGCGTCTTCCATAAGGTGTCGTCGTCGCCGACGATCGCCCGCATGTAATCCTCCTGGCTCATGGCGGTCATGACGGCCTGGCGGATCTTCGGGTTGTCGAAGGGCGGATGCAGGTGGTTCATCCGGAACGACCCGACATTGCCCAGCGGGTCGGCGATGTCGACGTTGAGGTTGGCGTTCTTGCGCAGGAGCGGCACGAGGTCGGAGATGGGGTTCTCCCACCAGTCGACCTCGCCGTTCTGCAGGGCCGCCGAGGCGGTGGCCGCGTCCGGCATGATCACCCATTCGACCCGGTCGACCAGGATGTGCTTGCCGCCCGCCAGCCACGAATTCGGCTCCTCGCGGGGCTTGTAGCCGCCGAATTTCTGGAACACGGCGCGCGCGCCCGGCACCCATTCGTTGCGCACGAAGGTCATCGGGCCGGAGCCAACATACTCGGTGATCTGCGTGAACGGGTCGGTCTTGGCGATCCGCTCCGGCATGATCAGGGCCATCGGGGCGTTGGTCTTGCCGAGCGCGTAGAGGAGCTTCGGGAACGGCTTCTTGAGTCGCCAGCGGAACGTCCGGTCGTCGACCGCGGCGAGGTCGTCCTGGATACCCCGGATCATCAGGCCGATCGGGTCCCGGGCCATCCAGCGTCCGAGGCTCGCCACCACGTCCTTGGCCAACACCGGCTCGCCGTCGTGGAAGGTCTGGCCGGGCCGCAGCCGGAAGGTCCAGGTCAGCTGGTCGCCCGAGACCTCCTCGGATTCGACCATCTGGCGCTGCGGCTTCAGCTGCGCGTCGACGCCGTACAGCATGTCCCACACGAGGGTGCCGGCATTGCGCACCACGTATTGCGTGCCCCAGATCGGATCGAAATTGGCGAGGTTCGCCTGGGGCACGAAGCGCAGCACCTTGGCGCCCTGCGCCACGGCCGGCATCGCGACCTGCGGGGCGGCCAGCCCGAGTGCGGCCGAGCCCTTGAGGAACGTCCTGCGGTCCATCGTGATCTCCCTGGCCGGCGGGATCTCGATCCCGGCCACCGGCCCGCACTCCGGGTGCGTCTGTGAATCGGTCGACGGAAGGACCCGGCCGTGTATCGCGGCCGGGGGAGGCTGGATTTTCACACGATCAGCAACATGCGCCAGTTCCCTGCTACCGCAAGACGGTTTTGGGGGATCGAATTCCAGTTATCCGCATCCTGTTCGCGCACGGCCTCATCCGGCTGGATGGAGTCCGGCCGGGGACGCGGAGGGGCGGTGGAGGATCGGCGGTCATCGTGCTCACGCCGGCGACCTCGCAAGCCTCGCGCCACCGTGGGTGGAAGAGAATTCAAAATGCAGCGCGCGCCGGCCATGCACGGCGGGATCGCGGGATCGGAAGCGGGATTTCAGTGGGCTCGCCGCCTTCCGGCGGAGGCCCCGGGAAACCGGCTCCGCCCTGGACCCGCGAACGGTCTCGGACCTTTCGAGATCGGACCTTTCGTCAGCCCACCTGGCGCAGATGCGATCCGCGCGTCCGGGCTTCCGCCTGCTGGGCGCGGATGAAGGCGGCGATCCGCGGTGCGATGACGGTGCGGTAGCGGGAGCCGTTGAACACCCCGTAATGCCCGACGCCGGCCTGGAGATGGTACGCCTTGCGGGATTCGGGCAGGTTCGGCGTCAGGTCGAGGGCCGCCTTGGTCTGGCCGACCCCGGAGATGTCGTCGTTCTCGCCCTCCACCGCCAGGATGGCGCAGCGGCGGATCGCCCCGAGATCGACCGGGGTGCCGCGGTGACGCATCCGGCCCGTCGGCAGGTCATGGTCGACGAAGACCGTCTGAACGGTCTGCAGGTAGTATTCCGCGGTCAGGTCCATCACCGCGAGGTACTCGTCGTAGAAGTCCCGGTGCTTCTCGGCCGAGTCGCCGTCGCCCTTCACCAGGTGGTCGAACATGTCGGAATGGGCGGTGACGTGGCGGTCGAGGTTCATTGCCATGAAGCCCGACAGCTGCAGGAAGCCGGGATAGACCCGGCGCCAGGCCCCCGGGAAGATCGGCGGCACCAGGCTGATCGTGTTGCGCTCGAACCAGGTCTGGCCGCGCTCCTGGGCGAGGCAGTTCACCGCCGTGGGCGAGCGGCGGGTGTCGATCGGGCCGCCCATCAGGGTCATGGAAGCCGGCACCGCCGGGTCGCCCTCCCCTTGGCCGTCCTTGCTCTCCATCAGCGCCACCGCAGCCAGGACCGGCACCGCCGGCTGGCACACCGCCATGATGTGCAGGTCCGGCCCGAGCAGCGCGAACATCTCCTGCAGGTAGTCGATGTAGGTGTCGAGATCGAAGCGCCCCGCCGCGAGCGGCACCATCCGGGCATCGTTCCAGTCGGTGATGTAGACCCGGTGGTTCGGCAGCATCGCCTCCACGGTGCCGCGCAGCAGCGTGGCGTAGTGCCCCGACATCGGCGCGACGATGAGCAGCTTCGGCTCCGGCTCGGCGGGCGGGGTCAGGAAGGCCCGCTCGAACGCCACCAGCCGGCAGAACGGCCGCTCCCAGACGACCCGCTCGCTGATCGGGACCGCTGCGCCGTCGATCAGCGTCTCGGTGAACCCGAAGGCCGGCTTGCCGTAGCGGCGGGTGGCGCGCTCGAACATCTCGCAGCCCGCGCTGACCGCCCGGGCATAGGGTCCGTAGGCCAGGGGATTGCCGGGCATCTGGAGCGCGTGGCGGGTCAGGTCGGCGGCGAGCCGGGCCGGCGCCATCATGGCGCGGGCGCCCTCGAACATCGCGTAAGCCAGAAGCATCGCCACCTCGCGTCCCGGGACTGCCGGCGGAGCGCCGACGGGCGAAAAGCCTGACGCAACCCGCGGTGACAGCCTAAGGTTCCACCCTGAACGATCGCGGAACATCCGCGCCCCGGGGCGACTTGCCCGTCACGACCCCGTCGGCTCGACGGGGCCGCACGTCTGCCCAAGCTCTGCGTCGGTGAGGATTCACCCGGCGCTGCATCGATGCACGCATGCCCGACAGCAATCTCAACGGCCTCGTCCGCAACGCCCGGCACCTCCGGCTGGACACCTTCGTCCGCCTGCGCTGGCTCGCCATCACCGGCCAGAGCGCCGCCGTGGTCGGGGCGCAGTTCGGCCTGGGCCTGGCGCTGCCGTTCGGCTGGTGCTTCCTGGTGATCGCCACCTCGTCCTGGCTGAACCTGGCCCTGCGCATCCGCTTCCCGGCGAGCTACCGACTGAGCGACGATTCCGCAGCCCTGCTGCTGGCCTTCGACATCGTGCAGCTCGCAGCGCTGCTGTTCCTCACCGGCGGCCTGCAGAACCCGTTCTCGCTGCTGTTCCTCGCCCCCGTGCTGATCTCCGCGACGGCGCTGCCGCCGGAGCGGACCCTGGCGCTCGGCCTGCTCGCCGTGGGGCTGGCGACGCTGCTCGCCCTGGTGCACCGGCCCCTGCCCTGGTTCTCGGACGGGCGGATCGAGTTGCCGTTCCTGTACGTCTCGGGGGTCTGGACCGCGATCCTGCTCGGGACCGCCTTCACGGGCGTCTACGCGTGGCGGGTCGCCGAGGAGACGCGGCTCCTCGCCCAGGCCCTGGCGGCCACCGAACTGGTGCTGGCCCGGGAGCAGCACCTGTCGCAGCTCGACGGTCTCGCGGCGGCGGCTGCCCACGAATTGGGCACGCCCCTCGGGACGATCATGCTGGTGACCAAGGAGCTGATCCGCCAGCTCGGGCCGACCGCCTCGCCGGCGGTGGCCGAGGATTTGAACCTGCTGCGCGAGCAGGTCGACCGCTGCCGAGGCATCCTGGGCAAGCTCACGTCCCTCGACGGCGACGGCGTCGGCTTCCTGGAGACGGTGACGTTCAGCCATCTCGTCGAGGAGCTGGTGGCGCCCCAGCGCGCGCTTGGCGCCGTGCTCGACATCTCCAGCCTGGGCGAAGGCCCGGAGCCCGCCTGCCGCCGCAACCCCGGGGTGATGTTCGGCTTGGCCAACATCCTCGACAATGCGGTCGACTTCGCCGATTCGCGCGTCACCGTGGAAGGCCGCTGGACCCAGGAGCGCGTCTGGATCGAGATCCGCGACGACGGTCCGGGTTTTTCCAGCGAGGTCCTGCTGCGGGCGGGCGAGCCCTACGTAACCACCCGCAGCGCCGACCGCGCGCAGACCGGCGGGACCGTCGGGGCCGGCCTCGGCCTCGGTTTGTTCATCGCCAAGACCCTGATCGAGCGCTCGGGCGCCCAGATCGCGCTGATGAACGTCTCGGCACCTGAGGCCCATGGGGCGATCGTGCGCGTCTCCTGGGCCCGCCACATCTTCGAGCGGGGGGCAGCCCCGCGTCATTCGCCGGAACTCAATATCCACGCGCCCCTGCCCCCGGGCGATGTCGTCCCTATATGAGGATCAGACCAAGAACTGACCGAATAACGCCCTCACGAAAACCCGAAAGGAGTACCGGATGCTGACGCAGCCCGGGACCACGACAGCGATCGATCCTGCCGTGATCAACGAAGCCGATCCCCTCGCCGCCTTCACCGATCGCAGCCTGCTGATCGTGGACGACGACAAGCCGTTCTCGACGCGGCTCGCCCGGGCCATGGAAAGCCGCGGCTACCACGTCCAGGTCGCCGACAGCGTGGCCGACGGCGTCTCGGCGGTCGAGGCTCGCCCCCCCGCCTTCGCGGTGATCGACATGCGGCTTGGCGACGGCAACGGCCTCGACGTGATCGCCCGCCTCAAGGAGCGCCGCCCCGAGGCGCGGGGCGTGATCCTGACCGGCTACGGCAACATCGCGACTGCCGTCACGGCGGTGAAGCTCGGCGCGTTCGACTACCTCGCCAAGCCCGCCGACGCCGACGAGATCCACGGCACGCTGATGGCGCAGCCGGGCGAGCGGGCCGACCCGCCCGAGAACCCGATGTCGGCGGACCGTGTCCGCTGGGAGCACATCCAGCGGGTCTACGAACTGTGCAGCCGCAACGTCAGCGAGACCGCCCGGCGCCTGAACATGCACCGCCGGACCCTGCAGCGGATCCTGGCCAAGCGCGCGCCGCGCTGACGTCAGGGACCGGACGATCCCGGCTCCCGCGGTTGCATAGCCCCTCGCCTCTGGGCTAGCTGCGCGGGTCCCGGGATCATTTCGTTTCGGGGTCTCGCAATCGACCGGGAGACGGGTCTCGTGAACGGGCGCAACGCCATCACCATCGTGAGCATGATGGTCCTCGTCGGCACCGAGGTGTTCGCCGTCGCCATCGCGGCCGGCTGGGCGCTCGCCGGCCTGTTCGACCTGGGCGACCGGGTCGGCCACGTGCTGATGGGTCTGTTCAGCCTGTTCGCCGCCTGGATCATGCTCCAGCTCTGGCGCCGGGCGACCAGCATCGAGCCGATCCGCACCCGGGCCACGCCCCGCTAGCCGCCCCGTCCGTCCGACACGGCGTTCGACAGGCCGGCGGCCTTCCTGCTAGGGAACGCGCGATGGCCGCCCGTGTAACGACGCCGCGGGTCGCGCCCACGTTTTCGGCTGCGCGTGAGACCGGAAGATCCATGAAAGCCCGTATCATCGTCACCCTGAAGACCGGTGTGCTGGACCCGCAGGGCAAGGCGATCGAGGCCGCGCTCCGGTCGCTGGGCGTCGAAGGCGTCGACAGCGTCCGGCAGGGCAAGGTGTTCGACCTCGAGGTCTCCGCCGCCGACGGCGCGGCCGCCGAGGCCACCCTGCGGACGGCCTGCGAGAAGCTGCTCGCCAACACCGTCGTCGAGAACTACGCGATCGAGATCCTCTGATGCACGCTGCGGTCGTCGTCTTTCCGGGTTCGAATCGCGAGAGCGACGTCGCCCGGGCGCTGCGCCGGTCGGGCGCACGGGTCAGCATGGTCTGGCACGCCGATCCGGATCTGCCGGCCGGGACCGACCTTGCCGTCCTGCCGGGCGGCTTCTCGTACGGCGACTACCTGCGCTGCGGCGCGATCGCGGGACGCGCGGCCGCCATGGACGCGGTGCGGGCGCATGCGGCCCGGGGCGGCCTCGTGCTCGGCATCTGCAACGGCTTCCAGATCCTGTGCGAGTCCGGCCTCCTGCCGGGGGTCCTGATGCGCAACGTCAACCGGCGCTTCATCTGCCACCGCCAGACGCTGCGGGTCGAGCGCACCGACACGCGCTTCACCAGCGCCTACAAACAGGGGCAGGTCATCGACGTCTGCGTCGCGCATGGCGAGGGCAATTACTTCGCCGACCCCGACACACTGGCGCGGATCGAGGGCGAGGGCCGCGTGGCCTTCCGGTACTGCGACGCCGCCGGCACGATCACGGTCGAGGCCAACCGCAACGGCTCCCTCAACGCCATCGCGGGCGTCTACTCGGAGGGCGGCAACGTCCTCGGGATGATGCCGCACCCGGAGAACTTCGTCGAAGGCCTGATCGGCGGCACCGACGGACGCGGTCTCTTCGACAGTCTCGCCGCCTGAGTTTCGGGCGCAAGACCGATCTTTAACCGGCGATTAAGGTTCACGGGGCATAAAGAGACATCCAGAGTTCTGGATATCGAGTTGGACGGTTCCGTCCGCTCTGTTTGATGCCTCCCTGATGACTCTCCCAAGCCGCCCCCAATCGGGCGGCTTTTTTCTGTCTTGGAGGGATCAGCAGCCGGCACCGCACCCGAGTTTGGGATCCCGGGGCCGCGAAGCGGAACCCGGGATCCATAACCGCCGACAGATCAAGACCTCGCACCGTCGGCGGTTATGGGTTCCGGGTTCGCCTGCGGCACCCCGGAATGACCCGGTGGGTCAGATCCCGCTTCCGGCCCTCAGTAGAGCCCGCCGGCCTGGGCGGCCCGGTCGGGGTCCGCCGGGACCGAAGCGGGGGCAGCGCTCTGGGCCGGGGCGACGTAGGAATCGGGCGGCGCGGTGCCCGGCTTGAAGGCCTCCAGGATCGTGCCGGCGCCCTCCCCCGAGCCGGCGCGGGTGCCGGAGCCGAGGTTCACGCGGATCAGCTTGATCCCCGGGGGCACGCGGAACGGGGTCGGCGGCTTGTCCTTGAGGGCGACCTTCAGGAACTCGAGGGCGATCGGGGCCGCCAAGCCGCCGCCGGTGGCACGGTCACCGAGCGAGCGCGGCTTGTCGAAGCCGATATAGATGCCGACCGCGAGATCCGGCGAGAAGCCCACGAACCATGCGTCCTTGGCGTCGTTGGTGGTGCCGGTCTTGCCGGCGAGCGGCTTGCCGATCTGCTTCAGCAGGGTCGCGGTGCCGCGCTGGACGACGCCCTCCATGATCGAGACCATCTGGTAGGCGGTGAGCGGGTCGAGCACCTGCTCGGAATCGTCCACCAGCTTCGGCTCGTCCTGGCCCGACCATTTCTCGGCGTCGCAGCCGATGCACTTGCGGTTGTCGTGCCGGTAGATGGTCTCGCCGATGCGGTCCTGGATGCGGTCGATCAGGGTCGGCCGGATGCGGCGCCCGCCATTGGCGAGCATCGAGTAGGCCGTGACCATGCGCATGACCGTGGTCTCGCCGGCGCCGAGCGACATCGGCAGAACCGGCAGCAGGTCGTCGTAGACGCCGAAGCGGCGGGCGTACTCGGCGATGAGCGGCATGCCGACATCCTTGGCGAGCCGGACCGTCATCAGGTTCTTCGAATGCTCGATCCCGTACCGCAGGGTGTGTGGGCCGCCGGACTTGCCGTCGTAGTTCGAGGGCGTCCAGGCTTCCTGGCCGGGGCCGCCCTCGATGGTGATCGGCGTGTCCTGCACGATCGAGGCGGGCGTGTAGCCGTTGTCGAGCGCCGCCGAGTAGACGATCGGCTTGAACGAGGAGCCGGGCTGGCGCATCGCCTGGGTGGCCCGGTTGAACTCGGATTCGTCGTACGAGAAGCCGCCGACCATCGCGTGGACGCGGCCGGTATTCGGGTCCATCGCCACGATGGCGCCGGACACCTCGGGCTTCTGGCGCAGGCGGTACTGCCCGCGCCCGCCGTCGATCGCCTCGACATAGACCATGTCGCCGGGCTGGAGGTTGGGGCGGCCG
This sequence comes from Methylobacterium sp. WL64, assembly GCF_008039945.1. Taxonomy (NCBI): domain Bacteria; kingdom Pseudomonadati; phylum Pseudomonadota; class Alphaproteobacteria; order Hyphomicrobiales; family Methylobacteriaceae; genus Methylobacterium; species Methylobacterium sp. WL64. The sequence continues at coordinate 36,891 of NZ_VRVA01000024.1, read as the reverse complement.
GCCCAGCGCATGCCGTCCGGGGTGATCACGCCGGTCTCGCGGTCCTTGCCGACCTGGCCCGAAGCCTCGCGCCGGGGCTGGAGGCCGACCTGCACGCCGCCGCCGCCGTTGCCGAGCACCACGGCGAGCCGCCACGGCGCCACGTCGCCGAGCGCCGGCACCTCGGCGGCAGCCATGCCCCAGTCGCGTCCGGTCAGGTCGACCTTGGTGACGGCGCCGCGCCAGCCATGGGCCTGGTCGTAGCGCACCAGGCCGTCGACCAGGGCCTTGCGGGCCCAGGCCTGCATCTTCGGGTCGAGGGTGGCGCGCACCGAGAGGCCGCCCTCGTAGAGCTTCTTCTCGCCGTAGCGCTCGGAGATCTCGCGCCGGACCTCCTCGGTGAAGTAGTTGGCGTTGGCGGCGTTCGGGAAGGCGACCCGCGGGTTGACCCCGAGCGGCATCTTCTTGGCGGAATCCGCCTCTTCCTTGGTGATGTAGCTGTTCTCCGCCATCAGGCGGATGATCTCGTTGCGGCGGTCCAGGGCCGCCTGGGTCTTGCGGTAGGGGTGGTAGTTGTTCGGGCCCTTCGGCAGCGCGGCGAGGTAGGCGGCCTCGTTGATGGTCAATTCGTGGACCGACTTGCCGAAGTAATCCAGCGCGGCCGCCGCCACGCCGTGCAGGTTGCGGCCGGGCACGATGGTGCCCAAAAAGATCTCGTTCAGATACAGCTCGAGGATCTTGTCCTTGGAGTAGGCCGCCTCGATCCGCAGGGCGAGCAGCGCCTCGCGGATCTTGCGGTCGTAGGTCTGCTCGGACGACAGCAGGAAATTCTTGGCGACCTGCTGGGTGATGGTCGAGGCGCCCTGGCGCTTGCCCGACTTGGCGTTGGTCAGGAACGCGCGCACGATCCCCTCGGGATCGATGCCGCCGTGCTTGTAGAAGTTCTTGTCCTCGGCCGACAGGAAGGCCGCGACCACGATCTTCGGCATCGCCTGGATCGGCAGGTACAGCCGGCGCTCGCGGGCATACTCGGCGAGCAGCGAGCCGTCCGACGCGTGAATGCGGGTCATCACCGGCGGCTCGTAATTGGCGAGCGCGGCGTGGTCGGGCAGGTCCTGGCTGTACTTCCAATAGAAGTACCCGCCGGCCGCGGCGCCGACCACGAACAGCACCGCGGCGGCGCTGAACAGGATCCCGAAGAAACGAAGGATCAGACGCATCCGGTGTTCCGCTCGTCGCTGGCCCGGCCGCCTGCCGGGTTCGGCTCATCCGGCACGGGCGTCGATTCTCGACGCGGTCGGCTCCCGGACGCTCCCGTGAAGCCCCCTCGGATTACCGGTTCAACGGCGGTGCGACGGGGCGTTCGGACGTCCCGTATCGACACTTACTCTATGGTAAAACTGGGGCGACGGCGGCCGACCGTCGCGTGATCAGCGCGGGCCTGAGCGTCGCGTGGTTGCCGAAGAACTGGTCGATCGCCTTGGCCATGGAGCCGGTGACGCCCGCCCGCCACTCGGGCGATTGCAGCATCTCCAGGTCGCGCTTGCTCGACAGATAGCCGAGTTCCACCAGCACGCTCGGCACGTCCGGGGAGCGCAGCACCATGAAGCGTGCCTCCCGGTGGGGCTTGGCGCTCATCTCCATGACCGGGGCGAGCTGGCCCATCAGCGTGCGGGCGAAGCCCGACGAGAAGCCGCGGGTCTCGCGCAGGGTCAGCTCCTGCAGGATGTCGGCGATGTCTGGGGGCGCCTCGGCGGCGTCGGCGCCGGCCGCCGCGTCGGCCCGGTTCTCGCGCTCGGCGAGCTTGGCGGATTCGATGTCGGTGGCCTTCTCGGCGTTGGTGTAGATCGTGGCGCCCCGCACCTGCGGGGCCGCCGAAATCGAATCCGCGTGGATCGACACGAACAGGTCGGCCTTGGCCTCGCGGGCGATGCGCACGCGTTCGGCGAGCGGCACGAACACGTCCCGGTCGCGGGTCATCCGGACCCGGTAGCGGCCCCCGGCTTCGAGCTTCCCGACCAGCGCCTGCGCGAAGCCGAACACGATGTCCTTCTCGAACACCCCGCCCACCGCGATCGCCCCGGGATCGGTGCCGCCATGCCCGGCATCGACCATGATCAGCGGGCGCTGGTCGGCGGGCTCGGGCGGGGCGCTGCGTGCCTGGGCGGGGGCCGGATCGCTGGCGGCGGCGGCCTTGCGGAAGGCCTCGCGCTCGACCCGCTGGAGCGGGATCGTCAGCAGCACCGCACCGTCCCGGGCCCGGGTCACGGTCTCGATCCGCCCGATCGCGGCCGGGGCGGCCAGATCGATCACGACGCGGGAGCGGCCGGGGGCGAACAACCCGTAGCGGAACGACTGGACCACGCCCTCGCGGCGGCGCCCGGCCCCGGAATCGAGCTGGAAGTTGACCTCGGGCAGATCGATCACCGCCCGGTCGGGCCGCTCCATCACGAAGCCGCGCGCCTCCACGGCCCGCGACAGCGTCAGGGTGAGCCGCGTGGTGCCGGCCTGGCTGGCGAGATCCGCCCCGATGGCGACCGCGGGCGCCGGCCCGGTGGGCGGATTGGTCGGCTTGTCGCCGTTCTGGGCCACGACCGGCGTCGCCGCCAGCGTCGCGGCGAGGCAGAGGCGGTACAAGGCGGAACGGATCAGGTGCGCACAGCTCGGCATCGGTCCGGATTCATCTCCCGTGCCCTCCACCCAGGCATAGGATGATCGTGGTTAATCGATGGTTGCGGGTGCGACCTGGCGGGTTGCCGCGATGGACAACCCGAATGTGGCGGTCCTGGGTTCTGCGCCGGATCACGGGGTGACATCGATCAATGGCCAGGATGGGGGTCGGTCGGCCCCGGATCGGCGTCCCACCACGTAGCCGGGTCGAACGGATCCACCAGCGGCACCGACGAGGCCTTGAAGTCCGAACGATTGCGCGTCGCGATCCCGTAGCGATGGACGAGCGCCGAAGCCAGGATCGCCTTGTCCCCATCACGGATGGAGGGGAACCGGACCGAGACGTCGGCCCAACGTTCGGCCACGTCGGCGTCGATCGAAACGATGCGGTCGGCGAAGCGGGATCGCAAATGTCCGTACCAGTCCGCCTTGATGTCGAGGACGGCTTGGTCGCGTCGTCGGGCCCGCGGGTCTTTCAAGCGCTCGATCCGCAAGGTCTCCAACGCGAGCCCACGGCGAATCTCCGCGATGGTCACGGCGCTGATCCGGATCGGATGGGCGTTGCGCCGGATCCAGCGCGAGGCCGGCGGATCCGGATCGTCCTTCGTCGCGGACGGTCGCGAGATCACGTTCGTGTCCACGATCCAGCCGGCCGGCGGCTCAGTCACCGGACAGGCTCAGGCCGACGTCCTTGTCGAAATCCGCCTCTTCGAGCGGCGACGCGAGCAGGAAGTCCGCGAACGCGGCGTCGGCTTGGGTCCCCAGGCGCTCGTGATGCTCCATCGACGGCACGACCCCCACGGGCTCGGCGTGCCGGAGCAGCAACCGGGGGCCGTCCTTGGCCGCATCGACCAGCCGACCGAAGTCCTGCTCGGCGTCGGCTGCCTGCCAGGCTCGCAGGACCTTACCTCGGGAAGGGACGGATTGGACATCATGTCCATTCAGGTCCTTCGGCGAGGTGGGCGGGGCCGGAGCGGTCGCCGCCCAAGCGATCTCGGTTCGGTGTGAGCGAGCGCCTCGTATCGACGCTGTCGCCGGCCTGATCGCATCAAGCCGGCACCCGTGCCGTCAGCGGAACGCGACGAGGCGGCTCGCCTGGCGGAACACGGCGCTCCAGCAGGTCAGGGAGGCGTCGGCGGCGCGCTGGACCTCGCCCATCTGGAGGCGGATCAGCTCGGTCGGTGAGCCGGCTTGCGACAGCGCGCGGATATGCGCCAGTGCGGCCTCGCCCTCGCCCTGCATGTACTGGGCGATCGTCGTGCCGATGCCGTCGCTCCCTGGACGATAGGACGTGCCCTTGGCCGGAGGCTCCGCGGCGACCGCGCCGGTCGGAGCGGGCTCGACCGTGACGGGCGGGACGAAGGCGGCCACCGGCAACGCGGCCGGCGCGCTCGGCTCGGCGGCCTCCCGGCTCGGAGAGACACCGGTCTCCGTGGCCTTGGACACGGCATCCGCCGGGATGGCCGTATCGGTCGCAGGTGCGGCCGTACCCGGCTCGACGCCGAGCTGCGGGTTCCAGGTGAAGCGGGGCCTCCTGGGTCGACGCGGCTTGCCCATGGCGGATCGTCTCCTCGTTCGCGTCGGGCCCCCTGACGGAGCGCCGGCCGGGAGGGGAGGACCGCCTGGGTCTGATGGGCTCGGGTCTGGACGATCCAGCGGTGCCCGCCCTGTCGGACCTGGCACCGCCGCGCTCCGTCCGCCGGAGCGGACGGAGCCGTGTCTGAGAGCAACGCGCTCGCTTACGCCGAACCGGTATCCACTCCGGCGGCAAGCGCTTTAGCGGGCGACGTTCTGCTGCGCGAGGGCGCCGAAATCCTTGGCCTGGGCCTGAAGGGCGGCGAACTGGCTGCGGACGAACTCGGACTGCAGCTCGAACGCCTCGCGCAGGTCCTTGGTGCGGGCCAACTTCTGGGCGAAGTCGAAGGTCGCGTTGGCGTTGTTCTGCGCGTGCTCGAAACCCTTCGAGACCGCCGCCGTCATGGTCGACTGGAGGGTCTGGCCCGAGACCTGGGCCTGCTCGGCCGCCTTCATGGCGTTCGACATCAGGGTCCCGACGGCGTTGCGCGCCTGGTCGACACTCTTCTCGGCGAAGTCGCGCATCTCAGTCGGGATCTCGAAGTTCGGGGTCTGCATCGAAGTCTCCAGCACACGCTGTCTCGGGGTGGGACGCCGATCTGCGTCCGCGGTGACGCGCTTCTATATGTTGCACTGCAACAAGAAGTCAACTGCCGATCTGCGGTTCCGGGCCGGGACGGAAACGTCGATAAAGTGCAGACTGGCGGCCAAACGGCAGTGTTCGGATCGCTGCGCCGGCAACGCGTCGGTCAATGACAAAGCTCGGCGGCTCCGCCGTTCGTTACCGAGCGTTTCGTCATGATCGGCTCGGCGCGATGCCTCTCTATATCAAAGCTGTCCGCTGTCTATAGCCGCAGCGCCCGGGGCAGAGACTGATCGAGGGGTCGTCAATCCGGCACGGCCGGCCGCTAGGCGGACCGTGCGGCTCCACCGGCATGGTGCAGCGCACCCGCGCCGCTTCCCACGAGGCCGGCGTAGAGCGCGCGCAGCGCGGCGGCGTGGGTTGCGAGGGTCATCGGCTCGGCCCGGAACCGGGCCCGGGCGTTGTCCCCGAGGGTCCGGGCGCGGGTATCGTCCCGCAGGGCCGAGAACGCCGCCGTCAGGGGCTCGATCTCGGGGGCGACCACGAAGCCGGTCCGCCCGTCCCGGACCTTCTCGGCGGCCCCGGACCGGTCGGAGGCGACCACCGGGATGCCGGCCGCCAGGGCCTCGTAGACGGTGAGCGGCCCGGTCTCGTACCAGCGCGACGGGGCGGCGAGCGCCCGGGCGCGTCCGCGCAGCAGGGCCCAGACGGCATCGGGCGCCTGCCATCCGACCACCTCGACGCCGGGCCGGGCGCGCAGTTCCGCCTCCAGGGGGCCGGCGCCGACGAACAGGGCGGTCAGCCCCGCCGCCCGGGCGGCGTCCGCCACGAGGTCGGCCCCCTTCTCCCGAGTCAGGCGGCCGACATACGCGATGGCGTCGCCCCGGGCGGGGTCGGCCGGCGGCCCGTCCGCGACCCGGACCGGGTTGTCGACGCGGTGATGGGTGAGCGCGTAGCCGCCGAGCAGGTCGCCGAGCCGCCGCCGGCTGGCGTCGCAGACGTGGACGACGTGGATCGGACGCCCGTGCAGCGCCTGCCGGAGCGCCCCCGCGCGGGCGACGCGCACGAGCTTGTGAACCCGGCTGCGGGGGTCGCAGGGCGCGGCGAGGCACGCCGGCGACAGCGGCGCCAGCCCGCAGGGCTCGGCCCGGTCGAACCGGTAATAGACCCCGTTCGGGCAGGCCATGGCGTAATCGTGCAGGGTGACGACCACCGGCACGCCGAGCCGGGACAGGACCGGGAAGATCGCCGGCGACAGGGTGCGGGTCCACTGATGCAGGTGGAGGCAATCCGGCGCCGCCGGCAGGTGCCGGAACGCCGCCTCCAGGGCGCGCGCCGCGGCCGCATGCCAGATCCCGGTGGCCGCCGCCCGGACGCCGCCCAGGGTCCAGATGTCGGGCAGGCCGAGCTCGATCCGGTCAATGCCCGGATGGTCCAGCAGGGGATCGACCGGACCTCGGATCGCCTGGATGTAGGTCACCGCCAAGCCGGCCTCGGCGAGCCCGCGGGCGGATTCCAGGGCGACCTTCTCCGCCCCGCCGCTGGCGGTCGCGAACTCGGCGAGGATCACGACATGCATGAATTGTCTCGGCAGGACCTGCGGCGATGATAAGTCCAGGCCGGTTTACGGAGGATCAACCGCGGGTCGTTACAGACTTACGCCCCGAAAAGAGAGCGGCAGAGTTCCTGACGTGCACGTCGTCCTCGTCGCCGATCACGCCGCGATCAACGGCGGCCAAGCCAAGGTCGCGATCGAATCCGCCCTCGGTCTCGCCGCCCGGGGCTTCCGCGTCAGCCTGTTCGCGGCCGTGGGGCCGGTCGATCCGCGGCTGGAGCGCGCCGGAATCCGGGTGGTCTGCCTGGATCAGGACGACGTCACCACGGCGCGGAGCAAATTGGCCTTCGCGGCCCAGGCGATCTGGAACGGGGCGGCGGCCCGGGCGCTGGCGGCCGAGCTCGCCGCCTGCGATCCGCGCGACACGCTGGTCCATGTCCACGCCTTCGCCAAGGCACTGTCGCCCGCCATCGGCCCGGCCCTGCGGGCCTCCGGGCTGCCCTGCCTCTACACGATGCACGAGTTCTTCCTGGTCTGCCCGACCGGGGGGTTCTACGCCTATCCGGAGCAGAAGATCTGCCACCGGGTGCCGATGTCGGCCTCCTGCATCCTGGCGAACTGCGACGCCCGCAGCTACCCGCGCAAGGTCGCCCGGATGGTCCGCCATGCCGGGCTCGCGCATGTCGCCCGGTTGCCCGAGCTGTTCGCCCACGTGATCACGATCAGCGACCTGCAGGAGAGCGTGGTCCGGCCGCTGCTGCCCGCCGGCACCCGGTTCCACCGGGTCGACAACCCGATCGCCGTGGACCAGGCGCCGGTCCAGGCGGGGCCGCCGGGGGACTTCCTGTTCGTCGGCCGGATCTCCACCGAGAAGGGCGCGCCGATCTTCGCGGAGGCCGCCCGGCGGGCCGGGGTGCGGGCGGTGTTCGTGGGCGACGGCTCCGAGCGGGCCGACCTCGCCGCCCGCTATCCCGAGGCGGTGATGCTGGGCTGGCGCGACCCCGCCGCCGTGCAGGCGCTGATGCGGCAGGCGCGGGCGCTGGTCTTCCCGAGCGTCTGGTACGAGGGCCAACCGCTCACCGTCTACGAGGCCCTGGCCTGCGGCACGCCGGTGGTCGTCAGCGATGCCTGCGCGGGCCGGGAAGCGGTGGTCGACGGGGAGACCGGCTTCTGGTTCCGCTCGGGCGATCCCGACGCGCTGGCCGCCCACCTGCGCCGCCTGTCCGACGACGACCTCGCCGCCCGGATGGGCCGGGCCGCGCATGGCCGCTACTGGACCGCGCCGCTGACCCCGGACGTCCATCTGGACCGGCTGACCAGCGTCTACGAAACGGTGATGCGGGAGGCCGTCGCGCCGGGCCGGATCGCGCGCCGGCAGCCGGGCCGCGCGGTCGCCACCGCCTGATCCGGGGACGCCCGGGTCGAATGCGGCCGCCGCCGGGAGAAAGATCGGAAACACCGGGGGCCCGTCGCGTTGATGCGCACAGGCACCCAGCGTGCACTCCTCACCGACGAGCGACAGACATGGCCGACGACCAGACGCTGAAGAACGAGACCAAGCCGGGCTTCCAGCAGGGCAGCGCCAAGCCGGGCGACAAGGCCAATCCCGAGAACAAGCAGGAGAAGCTGGACGAGCGCCTCGACGACGCCCTCGAGGAGACGTTCCCGTCGAGCGACCCGGTCTCGGTGAAGATCACCAAGTAGCGGGTTCCCGAGGGTTTCAGCCCTCGGGGCGGGGCTATCGGGGCAGACCCCCGATGCACTCGGGCTGTGCCAGGCCCCCGCACACGGTCCCGGACCGTGTGCGGGGGCCGCAATCTTTACGCGGCCTCGAGCAGCCGCCGGGCGATGACCTGGGCCTGGATCTCGGCCGCGCCCTCGAAGATCGACAGGATGCGGGCGTCGCACAGGATCCGGCTGACCGGGTATTCCAGCGCGAAGCCGTTGCCGCCGTGGATCTGGAGCGCGTTGTCGGCGGCCGCCCAGGCGACCCGGGCGCCCAGCAGCTTGGCCATCCCGGCCTCCAGGTCACAGCGCTTGCCGGCATCCTTCTCGCGCGCCGAGAAGTAGGTGAGCTGGCGGGCGATGTTGATCTCCACCGCCATCATGGCGAGCTTGTCGGCGACCCGCGGGAAGCTGACCAGCGCCTTGCCGAACTGGACCCGGTCCTCGGCGTAGCGCAGGGCCACGTCGAGGGCCGACTGGGCAACGCCGATGGCCCGGGCCGCGGTCTGGATCCGGGCCGACTCGAAGGTCTGCATCAGCTGGGCGAAGCCCTTGCCCTCGACCTCGCCGAGCAGGTTCGCGGCCGGAACCTCCAGTTCCTCGAAGGCCAGCTCGTACTCCTTCATGCCGCGGTAGCCGAGCACCTCGATCTCGCCGCCGGACAGGCCCTGGAGCGGGAACGGCTCTTCGTCCGTGCCCCGGGGCTTCTCGGCGATCAGCATCGAGAGGCCGCGATGGCCCTTCTCCTCGGGCTTGGTCCGTACCAGCACGGTCATGATGTCGGCTCGGACCGGGTGGGTGATCCAGGTCTTGTTGCCGGTTATCTTCCAGACCTCGCCCTCTTTCACCGCCTTGGTGCGAAGCGAGGCAAGGTCCGAGCCGGTATTCGGCTCGGTGAACACGGCGGTCGGCAAAATATCGCCCGACGCGATCTTGGGCAGGAAGCGGTGCTTCTGCTCCTCGGTGCCGCCGCACAGGATCAGTTCGGCGGCGATCTCCGAGCGGGTGCCGAGCGAGCCGACGCCGATATAGGCCCGGGACAGCTCCTCCGAGACCACGCACATCGCGGTCTTGGGCAGGCCCATGCCGCCGTATTCCTCCGGGATGGTCAGGCCGAACACGCCCAGCTCGGCCATCTTGGTGACGACCTCCATGGGGATGTATTCGTTCTTCAGGTGCCACTCATGCGCCTGCTCGACCACCTCGGCCTTGCCGAAGCGGCGCATCTCGGAGCGGATCGCCTCCATGTCCTCGTCGAGGCCCGAGGCACCCACCGTGGCGGAGCCGCCGCCCTCACGCATCAGCGCCACCAGGGCGGCGCGGTGCTCCAGGGTGTTGCCCTCGGCGATCAGGGTCTCGACCGCGTCGGTGCGGTACTGCGCGACTTCCTTGGCCGACAGGCCCAGCGAGCCGACCGGGCGGACCATCTCGCCCTGGCTCATCGGGATGCCGGAGAACAGCTGGTCGAGGTACTCGCCCGCGCCGATCCGCACGAGCAGCGTCTCGGTCTCGCCGAACCGGCCCTCGGCCTGGAGACGCTCGGCATAGCCGCCGAGTTCGGCCACCGCCTCCGCGTAGGTCGCGAGCCACGCGAGCCCGTGGGCGGCATGCTGCTGCGCCTCGAGCTTGCCGGCATCGATCCGCCCGTCCGTCCCGAGGATGCGCGTGCGGACCCGGCGCGTGGCTTCCGACAGGAGGGCCTTCGCGCTCTCGCCGGCTGCCTTGACGAGGCTGACGACGTCCTGCGGCTCGGTCTGGATAACGGGGGATGCGGACATGGTTTTGGCTCGCGTGGCGTTTTATTGGATCATGACTTCTAACCCGTCCGGCGCCGGGGCCGAAGCAGATTTCATTTGCCGCGTCTTGAACTCAAGTTGAAGACGGCGGTGGACCGCTCGACGCGCAGCCCTTCGCAGTTCAAGCCGGCCCGGCCCGAGACGGGGCCCCGCGCTGGAGACTGATCATCCGCGGGCCTGTCCGTCGGGAACGCGTCCGGTTCAGTGCTTCTGTTCGCAGCGGGTCTTCACATAGGCGCCGTCCTCGCCCTTGAAACCGGCATTGGCCGCCAGCACGGGTCCCTGGATCAGGCATTCTTGAAGCGTGTGGGCCGGGCCGGTGATCACGTCCAAGGCGGTCTCGCGCGAACAATCCGGAGTCTGGACGGAGGCGGCACAGATCAGGGCCACGACGACGATGGAATTCATGATGCCTCCCAGGATGGCCCAGCTTCTCGGACGGCGGGCGGCGTTCTACCGAAAGATGGAGCCGCCGGAACTGGTTCCGTCCGCGTGACGGCGACCCGATCTGGTATCGCTACGCCAAGCGGCCTCGCCCGTCCTGGGTCTCTTCGACGCGCGTCCCCCGAGGGCCCGCGGCGAAACAAGCATCACGCCAGGGCGGGGAGATCCGCGCCGGCCTCGATCGCTTCCGCGCTCGGCACGCGGTCCTCGCCGAGCAGGTGCAGGAACGCCGTGAAGGCCGGGTTGCGCCCGATGCTGCAGGCTGCCACCGCCCGGTTCTCGCGGACATAGTAGGCGATGAAGTCCAGCGCCGCCGGATCGCCCTGCAGGATGACCCGGTCGAAATCCGGCGCGTAGCCGCCGTAATCCAGGCGCTTGTCCCCTTGATTGCTCCAGAAGAACGGCGTGCCGGAGAACGCATCCGTCGCTCCGAGGATCGCCCTCGCCACGTGGGTGCCGTGCTGCTGCGCCAGCCGCCAGTGCTCGATGCGGGCGGTGAGCCGGCTGCCATGCTCCGGGAAGGCCGCGATGTCGCCCGCGACCCAGACCCCGTCGGCGAGCTTGAGGTCGGTGCCGACGGCGAGGCCCCCCTGCCCGTCCGGCTCCGCTCCGGCGACGATCGCGGTCTCCGGCGCAGCGCCGGCGCCGATCACCACGAGATCGGCGGGCAGCCGTGTGCCGTCCTCGATCTCGACCGCCGCGACGGATTCATCGCCGACGATCCGCGCGACGCATCCCGTCACGAAGGTCACGCCGTTGCCGGCATGGTAGCGTTTCAGCGCCGTCCCCACCGCCTCGCCGAAGCGCTTGGCGAAGGGGATCTCCTCACGCGACAGGACGGTGACGGACAGGCCGCGCTTGGTCAGGAAGGCCGCCGCCTCCAGGCCGATGAAGCCCGCCCCGATCACCACCACGCGCCTGGCCTGCTCCGCCGCGTCGCTGAGCCGCACCGCGTCGTCGAGGCTGCGGAGCGTCATGACCCCGTCGCGGTCAACCCCCTCGAAATCCGGCCTCACCGCGCGGCTGCCCGTGGCGATCAACAGCGCGTCGCCGGTGAGAACCCGACCATCCGCCAGGGTGACGCTCCGGGTCGCCGGGTCGATCCGGGTCGCCTCGGCCGCGATCCGCTCGACCCGATGTGCGGCGGCGAAATCCGGCTCCAGCAGCATCGCCTCGGGGGGCGTCGGCTTCGCCAGGAACTGCTTGGAGAGCTTGGTCCGGTCGTAGGGCTCCTGGACCTCGCGGCCGATCATGGTGATCGTGCCGGAAAAGCCCTCGCGCCGGAGCGTGGTGACGCAGGCGACCGCCGCCGCACCGGTCCCGACGATCAGGACCGCCCCGACGGTCGTCCCGGCGCGCTTGGCCGGGGCGGGCTCGGGGGTCAGCGTCGCCACCGCCTCGCCGCCCTCGATCCGGACGGGGTAGCGGGTGAGCGATTCGAGGGCCGGCGGTTCCTCGACGCTGCCGTCGGCGATCGCGAAGGCCGCCTTGTGCCACGGGCAGTAGAGTCGGCTTCCGCAGATCTCGCCCTTGGCAAGCGGGGCTCCGAGATGCGGGCACTTGGCCTGGAAGGCGCGCACGCCATCCGCGTCGCGCACGAACAGCACCGCGTCCTCACCCGCCTTGCCCTCGGCCTTGCCGCCGAGGGGGATCGCATCGAGGGCGAGGCGGATCTCGCGGGGCTTGTCCTGGTTCATTCTCGCCTCGCACGGTGCGGGGCCGGAACGGCCCGCGCATCAAGCCGCGAGGCCGTGAAGGGTTTCCGGGCCTTCGGTCGCAGGTCGGACGGTTCAGGCCCGGCTCGCCACCGCGACGCCCACCGCCGCCACCGCCATCCCGGCGCCCTGCACGGCGGTGAGCACCTCGCCGAACAGCAGGTAGCCCAGCACGGCCGCCACCGGCGGCACCAGGAAGAACAGGGCTGCGACGCCCGCCACCGCGCCCCGCCGGATCAGTGCCAGCAACAGCAGGATCCCGGCCACCGAGTTGACCAGGATCGCCCAGGCGAGCCCGAGCCAGAGCGGCGCCACGGGGTCGATCGTCGCATGGCCGAAGGCGAGCGCCAGCGGGATCGCGCAGGCCATCCCGCCCACGAATTGCAGCGTCGCGTTGGCCAGGAGGTCGCCGCCGCCGCCGGTGCGCTTCTGCCAGAGGGTGCCCAGCGTCAGGGCCAGGACCGCCACGAGGCTGACCGCAAGGGCCACCGGCGGGATCCCGGACGGGTCGGCGGCGCCGAGCTTCGGCGCGAGCACCAGGCCGGCACCGGCAAAGCCCAGCAGGATCCCGAGCGCCCGCCGGCCGCCGACCCGCTCGCCGAGCAGCGGACCCGCCAGCAGCGCGGTCAGCAGCGGCTGCAGGCTGCCGACCAGGGCGGCGATCCCGGCCGGCAGCCCCCGGCTCACCGCCCAGAACACCCCCGACAGGTAGATCCCCTGCATCAGGAAGCCGGCCACCATCGGATCGCGCCAGCCCGCCCGGGTCCCGGGCCAGCGCGCCCGGGACGCCACGGCGATCAGCGCCAGCACCAGGGCGACCCCGGTGAACCGGACCGCCGTGAAGCCCAGCGGATCGGCGTGCGGGATCACCGCCCGGGCGGAGATGAAGCCGGTCGCCCAGATCGGAACGAACAGGACCGGCAGGGCTCCGGCGGCGAGCGCCGGACGTGGAGCGGACGTAAGCATGGCTGTATCAAGGCGCATCGGGTAAGCGAGTCGCAACAGAAATCGGGCCCGCCGGCTCCCGCGATCCGATCGGCCCGCACGGGTGGCCCCGAGACCCGCATGTCCGGGCCGCGCAAGGGGTCTGGAACGGGGCCTGGAACGGGCCCAGGGATGGGGCCGGCAGTGGGACTGCGAACGGGACCGGTCGGGCGGCGTTGACGGGCCGGCCCGGGCGTCCTTCATCGGCGGCCCGGCCACGAGGATCGTTGGACACCCGTGAACGCACTCCGCAACGGATTTCAGGTCTCGGGCCTCGCGGCACAGCGCTTCGTCTCCCATGACGGGTGGGCGATCGCCAGCCACATCGCGCTCTCGACCCTGACCTCCCTGTTCCCGTTCCTGATCCTGCTCGCGGCGCTGGCCGGCCTGTTCGGCACGCAGTCGCTCGCCGACGAGGCCGGCGTCCTGATCTTCGACGCCTGGCCCCGGGAGATCGCCAAGCCGATCGTCGGCGAGGTCCACCGGGTGCTCACCGAGCAGCGCAGCGGCGTGCTGACGCTGGGCGCCCTGTTCGCCCTGTACTTCTCGTCCTCCGGTGTCGAGAGCCTGCGGGTCGGCCTCAACCGCGCCTACGGGTTGCGGGAGAGCCGGCCGTGGTGGCTGACCAGGCTCGAATCGATCGGCTACGTGATCTGCGGCGCCTTCGCGATGCTGGCCTTCGCGCTGCTGGTGGTGCTGGGTCCGCTGATCTGGCGCAACGTCGTGCTGGTCGCGCCCGGGCTGGAGCCCTTGAGCCTCACGGTGGCGATCGGGCGGATCGCCGTCACGGCACTGCTGCTCGCGGTGGTGCTGATCATCGCCCACAAGTTCGTGGCCGCCGGCCGGCGCTCGATCCTGTCGGTGCTGCCGGGGATCGCGGTGACGCTGGTCCTGTGGTTCTTCGCCGGCCTCGGCTTCGGCTATTATCTCGACCGCTTCTCGAACGCCTACGCGTCGACCTACGGGGGCCTGGCCACCGCGATGGTGTTCCTGGTGTTCCTGTACTGGCTGGCCGCGATGTTCCTGTTCGGCGGCGAGATCAACGGCACGGTGATCGCCGCCCGGCGCAGCCGCCTGCAGGCGAAGATGCTGGCGCGCCGGGCCGTGATGGAGGGACGATGGACGGCATCGAGCACCTGACGATCCGGGTAAACGGCGCGGACCTGCATGTCGCGCGCTGCGGCACGGGCACGCCGCTGCTTCTGCTCCACGGCTGGCCGGAATTCTGGCTGACCTGGGAGCCCGTGATGGCGCGGCTCAGGGCGCGCCACACCCTGATCGCCCCGGACCTGCGCGGCTTCGGCGACAGCGACAAGCCCGGGGGCGCCTTCGGACCACCCGAGCAGGCCGCCGACATGGCGGCGCTGCTGGACGCGCTCGGCCTCGAACGCGCCGGCATCGTCGGCCACGATGTCGGCGGGGCCGTGATCCAGGCGCTCGCCCGCGCCCACCCGGAACGATGCGCCGGCCTGTTCCTGTTCGACTTCGTCTATCCCGGGATCGGGCCCCGCCTCGGGGAGCCGGACCGGCTCAGCGAGATCTGGTACCAGTCCTTCAACCAGATGGACCTGGCCTTGGCGCTGGTCGGCGCGAGCCGCGAGAGCTGCGCTGCCTATATCGGCCACTTCCTGCGGCACTGGTCGCACCGCAAGGACGCGTTCGATCCCGTGCTGGACGCCTTCACGGACACGTTCTGGAAGCCCGGAAACCTCGCGGGCGGCTTCGCGCATTACCGGGGGGCCCATGCCGGTCGGATCGCGATGCTGAAGGGCGAGGCCCCGCCCCTGCCGCCGATCGCCGTGCCGACCTGCGTGCGCTGGGCGGAGCACGACCCGATCTTCCCCTATGCCTGGACCGATCACCTCGGCGAGACGTTCTCGAACCTCGATTTGGCGCCGTTCCCGGATGTCGGCCACTTCCCCCACCGGGAGGATCCCGACCGGGCCGCGGCCGAGATCGCGGGGTTTTTCGCGCGGATCGGGTGGGTGTGAGACCGACGGCCGGAAGCCTCGACTCGTCACGGCCCTCGGTCGCCGACGCCCGGGGCCCAGGAGGCGTCAGCCTCATGGGCGATGGGTAGGACAGAATGGTCAGCGGGACTGGTTGCGGTACACGCAGTCGCGCCCGCGATCCTCGTACCCGCCCGGGCAGGCGGTGACGCAGGCGCCGGCCGCGAGTTTCTTCGGCGGCGGGCAGGCACCGCCATAGTACGCCTGGGCCGGACCGGCCGCGAGCAGCGGCAGGATCAGCGCCGCGACGAGGATCCTGGACGCGACGGCGCGGGCTCCTGCGGCCTCACCGATCTGTTCGAGACATTGCATCGTCGTCCATCCCGCGTCCGGATCATCGACCGGGAGATATGCCGTCGCGGGGCCGTGTCACCGGTGGGCCGGGTGTCCCGACGCACCGCGCTCCGTCAGCGCGGCCACGATCCGGGCCACCTCGGCCTCGGCGGCGGGAAAGCCCCGGCTGGTGTCGATGACGAAATCGGCCCGGGCCCGCTTCTCGGCGTCGGGCATCTGCTTGGCGCGGATCGCCTCGAAGGCGTCGGCGGTCATGCCGGGACGGGCCAGCACCCGGGCGCGCTGCACCTCGGGGGGGGCGCTGACCACCGCGACCGCGTCGCAGCGGCCCTCGCCCCCGGTCTCGTAGAGCAGCGGGATGTCGAGGACGACCAGCGGCGCGGCCGCGTGCCGGGCCAGGAACGCCGTGCTGGCCGCCCGGACCAGCGGATGGACGAGGCGTTCGAGCGCCGCCATCCGGTCGGCGTTGCCGAGCACCGCGTCGCGCAGGCGGGCACGGTCGACGCCGCCCTGCGGGTCGAGCACGCCGGGAAAGGCGGCCCCGATCGCCGCGGCGGCCTCGCCGCCCGGGCCGTAGAGGGCATGGACGGCGGCGTCGGCATCGTGGACCGGCACGCCTTGCGCCGAAAACATCGTGGCGGTGGCCGACTTGCCCATGCCGATCGAGCCGGTCAGGCCGAGGATGACGGGACGGCTGGCGGGGCGCCCCTGCGTCATCCGGCGAGATCCGCCACGATCCGGTCGCGCAGGCCCGGGGTGACGGCCGGGCGCAGGCCGAACCAGGCCTCGAAGCCCGGCACCGCCTGGTGCAGCAGCATGCCGAGACCGTCGACCGCGGCGAGCCCGCGCCGCCGCGCCGCCGCGAGCAGGTCCGTCTCCAGCGGGGCATAGACGATGTCGGCCACCGCGGCGGTTGCCGGCAGCGGGGTGAGGTCGAGGTCGAGGGGTGGCTGCCCCTTCATGCCGAGCGAGGTGGTGTTGACCACGAGCCCCGCCCCGGCCAGCGCGTCGGGCAGGTCGTTCCAGTCGAGCGCCGCGCCGACCCCTGGTGCCAGGGCCGCCAGGGTCTCGGCGCGGGTGCGGGTGCGGTTGGCGATCAGGATCCGGCGGACACCGTTCTCGGCGAGGCCGACCACGATCGCCCGGGCCGCGCCGCCGGCGCCCAGCACCACGGCCGTGCCGCCGGCCCGCTCCGGCCATCCGGCCCCGAGGCTGTGGTCGAGATGGGCGCAGAAGCCCGGCGCATCGGTGTTGTCGCCGCGGATCCGACCGTCGGGCTCTACCACCAAGGTGTTCACCGCGCCGATCGTTTTCGCCCGCGGCGTCAGGGTGTCGGCCAGCGCGAAGGCCGCCTCCTTGTGGGGGATCGTGACGTTGCCGCCCCGGAAACCGGAATCCGGCAGCGCCCGGAGGAAGTCCGGGAACGCCGCCGGGGCGACGTCCAGGCGCTCGTAGGAGCCCGGGATGCCGTGCTGGCCGAGCCAGTAGCCGTGGATCAGCGGCGAGCGCGAATGCGCGATCGGGTGGCCGACCACGAAGGCCCGGGGGATCGGGGCCGCGCTCACGCGGCGCACGCCTCGGCGAGCCGGCAGGCCGGGCCGCCCGCCGCCTCGATCTGCACCGTGACGTGGCCGATGCCGAAGCGCGTCCGCAGGCCCTCGGTGGTCTCCGCCAGGAAGCCGTTGCCGGGCATCCGGTGCGCCGGGTGATCCTCGGCGATCACCAGGTGGACCGTCAGGGCGACGCTGGTGGTGCTCATCGGCCAGATGTGCAGGTCGTGGAGGTCGACCACGCCGGGACGCTCGCGCAGGAAGCCGGTCACCGCCTCCGGGGAGATCTCCGGCGGCACCGCGTCCAGCGACATCGCCACGCTGTCGCGCAGGAGCCCCCAGGTCGCCCAGACCACGAGGCCCGCGATGGCGAGGCTGACCGCGGGATCGAGCCAAGTGAGCCCGGTGAGCTGGATCACCAGGCCGGCGACCACGACCCCGGCCGAGATCGCGGCGTCGGCCGCCATGTGCAGGAAGGCGCCGCGGATGTTGATGTCGCCCTTGGCGCCGCTGGCGAACAGCCAGGCGGTGACGCCGTTGATCAGGATCCCGATGGCGGCCACCACCATCACGATGGTCCCGGCCACCGGCTCCGGATGGACCAGCCGGACCAGGGCCTCCCAGATCACCGCCCCCATGGCGATCAGCAGGAACACCGCGTTGAACAGGGCCGCCAGGATCGACGAGCCGCGATAGCCGTAGGTGAAGCGGGCGCTGGCCCGGCGGCGCACCAGGATGGCGGCGATCCAGGCGGCGCCCAGGCCCAGCACGTCCGAGAGGTTGTGGCCGGCATCGGCCATCAGGGACATCGAGTTGCTGAGATAGCCGTAGGCCGCCTCGACCACCACGAAACCGGTGTTGAGCACGATCCCGATCGCGAAGGCCGGCCCGAAATTCTTCGGCGCGTGAGCGTGGCCGCCATGGCCCCCGTGGCCGCCGTGGGAATGGGATCCGTGGGAATGATCGTGCCCGGCCAAGACGGTGCTCCGTTGGATCATGGTTTCAAAAGGTCCGGGGCCTTTTGCGGGTTCCGGGGCGGTGCCCCGCAAGCCTCCGGGCTCCGCCCCGGAACCCTGCCAAAGGGCTGAGCCCTTTGGAAACCCAGCCTGGCCCGGCGCATCGACTTTTTCCGAAAGGCGGCCGCCTTTCGGAACGATGCTCTAGAAATCCAGGTAACCGGCGTCACGCAAGCGCGTGAGCAGCGGCAGCAGCGGCAGGCCCAACACGGTGCTGTGGTCGCCGGCGACCGATTCGAACAGGTGGATGCCCGGTCCTTCGAGCTGGTAGCCGCCGACGCTGGCGCGGACCCTGTCCTCGCCGGCACACGCCACATAGGCCGCGATCGCCCGGGCATCGAGGGGGCGGATCGTCAGCCGGGCGGTCTCCACGAAGCCGTCGTCGAGGGCGCCGGCCAGCGCCACCGCGGAATGCAGGGCGTGGGTGCGGCCGGCCAGGCGGGCGAGCTGGGCCCGGGCCTCGTCGGCATCCCCGGGCTTGTGGAAGACCGTGCCGTCGAGCTCGAGCACCTGGTCGGCGCCGAGGACGACCCGACCGGGATGGCGGGCGGCCACCGCGTCGGCCTTGGCGCGGGCGAGGCGCAGCGCGAGGTCGGGCGGCGACAGGTCCTGGCTCGACGCCTCGACCGCGCGCTCGTCGACATCGGGGGCGGCGGTCTCGACCGGCAGGGCCGCGCTCTCCAGCAGGAGGCGTCGGGTCGGGCTGGTGGAGGCGAGGAGGAGCGGGTCCGGACGGAGCCAGGGCGAGCGGGGCATCGCGCCAGTGTCACGGATCGCGCTTGCGAAGCAAGGCTGCGACGAGCCCCGCCGCCGGGATGAACCGGCCGGCGGGGCTGTCGCGGAGCCGATACGCAACCTGGCTCCCAGGGCCGACCATGGCAGCGGCCGGTTAGGAGAAGGTCAACGCCGACCTTTCGTTTCCAAAGGGCCGAGCCCTTTGGTGGGATTCAGGGCCGGAGCCCTCGAGACAGGGTCCGGGACCCGATCAGGTGTTCATCGAGTCGAAGAAGTCGCCGTTGCTCTTGGTCTGGCGCAGCTTGTCCATGAGGAACTCGATCGCGTCGGTGACGCCCATCGGGTTCAGGATGCGGCGCAGCACGTAGGTCTTCTTGAGGGCGTCCGGCGGGACCAGCAGCTCCTCCTTGCGGGTGCCGGAGCGGGTGATGTCGATCGCCGGGAAGATGCGCTTGTCCGAGACCTTGCGGTCCAGGATGATCTCCGAGTTGCCGGTGCCCTTGAACTCCTCGAAGATCACCTCGTCCATGCGCGAGCCGGTGTCGATCAGCGCGGTGGCGATGATCGAGAGCGAGCCGCCCTCCTCGATGTTGCGGGCGGCACCGAAGAAGCGCTTGGGCCGCTGCAGGGCGTTGGCGTCGACGCCGCCGGTCAGCACCTTGCCGGAGGACGGCACCACGGTGTTGTAGGCGCGGCCGAGCCGGGTGATCGAGTCGAGCAGGATGACGACGTCGCGGCCGTGCTCCACCAGGCGCTTGGCCTTCTCGATCACCATCTCGGCGACCTGCACGTGGCGGGTGGCCGGCTCGTCGAAGGTCGAGGCGATGACCTCGCCCTTCACCGAGCGGATCATGTCGGTGACCTCCTCGGGGCGCTCGTCGATGAGCAGCACGATGAGGTAGCATTCCGGGTGGTTGAGGGTGATCGACTGCGCGATGTTCTGCATCAGCACGGTCTTGCCGGTGCGCGGCGGCGCCACGATCAGGGCGCGCTGGCCCTTTCCGATCGGCGCGACGATGTCGATGATCCGGGGCGAGAAATCCTTCTTGGTCGGATTCTCGAGCTCCAGCTTGAACCGCTTGGTCGGGAACAGCGGCGTCAGGTTGTCGAAGTGGACCTTGTGCTTGATCTTCTCCGGGTTCTCGAAGTTGATCGTGTTGACCTTCAGGAGCGCGAAGTAGCGCTCGCCGTCCTTGGGGCCGCGGATCGGGCCCTCGACGGTGTCGCCGGTGCGCAGGCCGAAGCGCCGGATCTGGGTCGGCGAGATGTAGATGTCGTCCGGGCCCGGCAGGTAGTTCGAGTCGTTCGAGCGCAGGAAGCCGAAGCCGTCCTGCAGCACCTCGACGGTGCCGGCGCCGATGATCTCGACCTCCTTGGCAGCGAGCTGCTTCAGGATGGCGAACATCAGCTCCTGCTTGCGCATGGTCGAGGCGTTCTCGACCTCGACCTCCTCGGCGAACGCAATCAGGTCGGTCGGCGTCTTGGCCTTGAGATCGAACAGCTTGACCTCGCGCACGCCCTCGAGGGCGGCGACGGTCCCCGGGGTGGCGGGCGCGTCGGCCGCATCCGCGGTCTCGGGATCGGCCAGGGGGTCGGCGAAGGCGTCGGGATGTGGCGTCATGGGGTGTCTTGCAACCGACGAAGAAGGTGGGAGGGCCGGTTCTGCGCCAAGCAACCCGGGGGACGGGCGCCGGAGAGCGGGCCGCGCTGGAACAGCGAGGGGCCCGAAGATCGTCTTGGCTGGACCGTGTACGGCAGGACCCTCGCGGCTCACGGGCGCGCTGCGGCGCTGACCTTGTGATGAGGGCAGAGCAAAAGTAACGCGTTTTTCCACTGCACTCAAGGGGCTGATGGATCGGGGTTGGTCCGGGGCGCGCGAGATCGGTGACGACGGGCCCGCCTCGCCGCGGGACGGGGCTGCTGCACCCGCGCCGCTCTCCCCCGCAGGAACCACCGGATTCACGTCGCCCCGGATGCGGCGCGGCGCTGAAGCCCGGAGCGTCGTTCCGACCGGTGGCCTCCGGCTTTGGGAAAAAGACACTCTTGCTCGAGGTTAGAGCGCATCGCGCCGGTTCCGGTACCCGGCACGATGCGCTGGACCGTCGTCGTTCGGGAGGCCGGATTCCGATGGCCCGAACCCACCCGCCACGATCAGTTGAACACCGCCTCCGCACGCCGGACCTCGCGAAACCGGCACGGCGGCGCTAATGCGCTCTGCACGGAACCGCGTTCCCGTGGGGCCGTTCCCCGTCCCGGCGCCGCAGCGCAGCAAACCGTCAACCCGAGAGCCCGGCCCCACAGACATGCGCGACGACGCTACCGGACGCACCATCACCGCGCACGAGCCGCGCCGGATCCCGTGGCTCGACCTCGTCTTCGGCTTCGGCCCGATGGTGCCGATCGCGGTCGGCGCCGCCGCGACCTGGTGGCTGAACGGCCAACCCCTCGATTACCTCGTGGCCCTGTTCACCCTGCTGTACGCCGCCTCGATCCTGCTGTTCCTGGCCGGCGTCCACCGGGGCGTCAGCTTCCGCACCGAGGGCGGCCCGCATCTCGCGCAGATCGTGACGATGCTGATCCTGTACGGGCTCGGCCTGTTCAGCCTGTTCTCGGCCGTGATGGGCAAGGCGGTGCCGGCGCTGGCCATGCTGATCCTGGGCTACGCCGCGATCGGGATCCTGGATCCGATTGCGGCGCGCGCCGGGCAGGTGCCGCTCGCCCATGCCCGCCTGCGCCCCCTGCAGATGCCGATCGCCGTCATCAGCCTGGCGGTCCTGCTCTGGATCAAGCTGACGGCGCCGTACTGAATTCTTCAACGGTTTGACGGGCGTTCCCACCCGCCCCCTCACCCGGGCGCGGCGACGCGCAGGAGCGCCCTCGAAGGCGGGAGCCGGCGGCCACCTTTCGGAACGATGCTCCAGGGCGGCGCGGCACGAGCGGCCGAGCGAGCCGGCCGGAAACCGAATTCCCCTTTCGCCCGTCATGCTCTAGAGCCCGGCCCCAGGATCCCCGCCGCGCCGGGGACGACTCACACCGGACCCGGGCTCCGGGTCCGCGGGAAGCGAACGCGTTCACATGTCCAAGCCCGAAACCGCGAAGGCCGAGAGCCGGGCCGAAATCCTGAAACCCCGCCTGCCCCGCGGCTTCGTCGACCGCCGCGCCGACGAGATCGCCGCGCAGGGGCGGATGCTGGAGACGATCCGCAAGAGCTTCGAGCTCTACGGCTTCGAGGCCCTGGAGACGCCGTTCGTCGAGTACACCGAGGCGCTGGGCAAGTTCCTGCCCGACCTCGACCGGCCGAATGCCGGCGTGTTCTCGTTCCAGGACGACGACGAGGCCTGGCTCAGCCTGCGCTACGACCTGACCGCGCCGCTGGCCCGGTTCGTGGCCGAGAACTACGACGCGCTGCCGAAACCCTACCGCAGCTACCGGGCCGGCTTCGTGTTCCGCAACGAGAAGCCGGGCCCCGGCCGCTTCCGCCAGTTCATGCAGTTCGACGCCGACATCGTCGGCGCCGGCAGCGTCGCGGCCGATGCCGAGACCTGCATGCTGATGGCCGACACGCTGGACCGGCTCGGGCTCGGCGGCCAGTACGTGGTCAAGGTCAACAACCGCAAGGTGCTCGACGGCGTCATGGAGGCGATCGGGCTCGCCGGCCCCGACAAGGCCGGCCAGCGCCTGACCGTCCTGCGGGCGATCGACAAGCTCGACCGGCTCGGCGTCGACGGCGTGCGCGACCTCCTGGGCGCGGGCCGCAAGGACGAGAGCGGCGACTTCACCAAGGGCGCGGGCCTCGACGCCG
The DNA here is from genome assembly GCF_008039945.1 of Methylobacterium sp. WL64. Taxonomy (NCBI): domain Bacteria; kingdom Pseudomonadati; phylum Pseudomonadota; class Alphaproteobacteria; order Hyphomicrobiales; family Methylobacteriaceae; genus Methylobacterium; species Methylobacterium sp. WL64. The sequence goes on along the minus strand of NZ_VRVA01000024.1, from coordinate 14,459 downwards.
ATGCGGTGTCCCGGATCCTGGCCTACGTGTCGTTCCAGGCCGATGCCGGCGACGGCGCCGACCGGATGGCCTTCTGGGAGAAGTTCTTCGCCGGCTGGCACGAGGCGGTGGGCGGGTCCGAGACCGGCCGCGAGGGCATCGCCGAATTGCACGCGATCATGCGGCTCTGCGCCGCCGCCGGCTACGGCCACGACGTGATCCGCGCCGATCCGAGCGTGGTGCGCGGGCTCGAATACTACACCGGCCCGGTCTACGAGGCCGAGCTGACCTTCCCGGTCACCAACGAGGACGGCCAGACCGTGCGCTTCGGCTCGGTGGCCGGCGGCGGCCGCTACGACGGCCTGGTCGGGCGGTTCCGGGCCGAGCCGGTGCCGGCCACCGGCTTCTCCATCGGCGTCTCGCGGCTGTTCTCGGCGTTGCAGCTGGTGAAGAGCCCGCTGCTCGCCGGCACCGAGACCCCCGGCCCGGTGGTGGTGCTGGTCCTCGACCGCGAGAACATGGCCGATTACCAGCGGCTGGTCGCGCTGCTGCGGGCCGACGGCATCCGGGCCGAGCTCTATCTCGGCTCCGCCGGCATGAAGGCGCAGATGAAGTATGCCGACCGGCGCCGCGCCCCGGCGGCGATCATCCAGGGCTCGAACGAGCGCCTGGCCGGCGAGGTCCAGATCAAGGATCTGATCGAGGGTGCGCGGGCGGCCGAGAGCATCGGCAGCAACGCCGAGTGGAAGGCCGCGCGCCCGGCGCAGGTCTCCTGCCCCGAGGCCGACATGGTGGCGCAGGTCCGCGCCGTGCTGGCCCGGCACTTTCCGGCCGTTTAGGGCCGTTCCCCGGTTCAGCGCGCCCGCTTGCGCCGAACCGGTATGCGCGTCGACGGCGCGCGCTGAGGCTGGTCCGCTCGCGGCATCGAACGCGGCGGGTCCGGCCGCGTTGTCCCCGGTCGGACCCGCGACGGGGCCGGCTGGGAGACCCGGGGATGCTGGCCAAGACCCTGATCCTGTCGGCCGCGCTGATGCTCGCCGAGCCGGCCTCGGCCTGGGCGGGCCGCTCGGTGCCCGACCGGCTGCCGAGCGCCACCGCGGTCGCCACCCCGGGGACCGGCAGCGCTCCGGTGCTCAGCGCCGGGATCGCGGGTGCCCCCGCCATGGCCACGCTGACCCGCCGCAAGCCCGGACGACGCCCGCGGGGCGCCCGGCTCGGCAGCACCCGGCCGCTCTGAGGAAACGCACCCCGCCCCGTCCGGGCAGGCCTGCGTACACCGTCGCGCCGGTCGGGTGCGCGTGCGTGTCGCCAAGCGCGATTGCGGTTGCTACAGAGCGCCCGCGAGGATGGACACCATGACACGACCGGAGGCCGGTGAGACGGGGGCGGGCGACGCGGCGCGGACGCGCCTGCTCGCGCATCTGAGTGCGGCCGGCTACCACCCGGTGACGCCGCCGGTTCTGCAGCCGGTGGAGCCGTTCCTGGAACTGTCCGGCGAGGACATCCGCCGGCGCATCTTCGTCACCCAGGACGCGGCCGGGACCGAGCTGTGCCTGCGGCCGGAATTCACGATCCCCGTCTGCCGCCTGCACCGGGCCCAGGCCGATGGCCGGGCGGCCGATTACAGCTATTGCGGCCCGGTCTTCCGGTTGGCCGCCGACGAGCCGGACGAGTTCTTCCAGGCCGGCATCGAATCGATTGGCCGCACCGACACCCCGGCCGCCGATGCCGAGGTGCTGGGGCTGGCGCTCGAAGGCCTCGCGCTGTTCGGCCGGACCGACCCCGCGGTGCGGCTCGGCGATATGGGTCTGACCGTGGCTCTGCTCGACGGGCTGGCGGTGCCGCCGGCGGCCAAGCGCCGGACCCTGCGGGCGCTCGCCGCCGGGCGATCCCTCGACGACGTCACCAATGGCGGCGAGGGCGCCCGGCCCGAGGATCCCCATGCCGGGCTGCTCGCCGCGATCCAGGGCCAGGACCCGCGGGGCGTGCGCGCCTTCGTGGAGGACGTGCTCGCCATCGCGGGCATCTCGGCGGTGGGTGGCCGCAGCGCCGGCGAGATCGCCGAGCGTTTCCTCGGCAAGGCGGCCGCGCAGGCCAATGGCGGGGCCGGGCTCAACCCCGAGAACCGCGCCGTGCTCGACCGCTACCGGGCCATCGCCGGCCATCCGGACGCCGCCGCACGCGACCTGCGGGCGCTGGTCGCCGATGCGGGCCTGCGCCACGACGCGCTCTCGGCCGCCCTCGACCTGTTCGAGGAGCGTACCGGCTTCATCGCGGCGCGCGGCCTGCCGATCGAGCGGTTCCGCTTCCAGGGCGGCTTCGCCCGCAACCTCGATTACTACACCGGCTTCATCTTCGAGGTGAACGAGGGGGACGGGCCGATGCTGGTCGGCGGCGGCCGCTACGACGGCCTGCTCGGGCATCTCGGCAGCCCGGCGCCCCTGCCCGCGGTGGGCTGCACCTTCTGGGTCGAGCGCGTGGCGGGAGCCGGCCGATGACCCCCTCGGAACCGGGCGCCATGCCGCTGATCCTCGCCGTCCCGTCCAAGGGACGCCTCCAGGAGAACGCCAGCGCGTTCTTCGGCCGCGCCGGCCTGCGGCTCGCCCAGGGTGCCGGCGCCCGCGACTACCGCGGCAAGCTCGTCGGCGTGCCGGGGGTCGAGGTCCGCTACCTGTCAGCCTCGGAGATCGCGGCGCAGCTCGCCTCAGGCGCCGCCCATCTCGGGGTGACCGGCGAAGACCTGATCCGCGAGACCCTGCCGGACGTGCGCGGCCAGGTCGAACTCCTGACCCCGCTCGGCTTCGGCAACGCCACCGTGGTGGTGGCGGTGCCCCAGGCCTGGATCGACGTGCGGGCGATGTCCGACCTCGACGAGGTCGCGGCGCTGATGCGCACCCGCCACGGCCGCCGCCTGCGGGTTGCGACCAAGTACGTGAACCTGACCCGCCGGTTCTTCGCCGAGAAGGGCGTGGCCGATTACCGGATCGTCGAGAGCCTGGGGGCCACCGAGGGTGCGCCGGCCGCCGGCTCCGCCGAGATCGTGGTCGACATCACCACCACGGGCGCGACGCTCAGCGCCAACGCCCTGAAGGTGCTGGACGACGGCATCATCCTGCGCTCCGAGGCCAACTTGGTCGCCTCGCTGAAGGCGCCCTGGGGCGAGGACCAGCGGACGGCTTTGCGCACCGTGCTCGGCCGCATCGCCGCCGAGGAGCGCGCCCGCACCACCCGGGAGGTCCGGGCGGCCCTGCCGGAGAGCGGCGCGATCGACCTCGCCACGATCGCGGGCCTGCACGAGGCCGAATTGCCCTACGGTGCCCCGCGCGGGGGCGACGGCGAGATCGTGATGCGCTGCCCCGAGGGCGCGGTGTTCGCGCTCGCGGGCGCCCTGGTCGAGGCCGGCGCCCGGGCCGTGACGGTCCGGCGGGTCGACTACGCCTTCGCGGCCGAGAACCCGCTGGCGGAGCGGCTGCTGGCCCGGCTCTAGAACGCCCTCCATGGTGCCGACCGGCTCGCGGACGTCCTGACTCTCGCCTGCACCGGCCGTGTCTCCCGCTCGGCGGCGGATCACCCCGCCGAGCGACCGCAAAACCGACCCGCCACCCCGACGCCGGAGAGGATTTTCCCGCCCGCGGACGAGACCGTGGGTCGGGCGGCGATGAGTTCACGCACGCGCATGAGCGCCGGGATCGATCGGCCCTGCGGTGCGAGGATCGTCAAACCGGCGACACAACGTCTGCTGCGGCCCCTGCTTCTATTGCGGTCCCTGCTTGGCGAATTCCGCCAGCACTCCGCGCAGCACCTTCAACCGGGTCTCGTAGAGGCCGCGCAGGCAGGCGAGGTCAGCGCCGCAGGCGTGGCGCTCCTTGAGCCAGTCTTCCTGGTCGTCGCGCAGCTTGGTCTGGCCGCCCATCGGCAGGACATCCTTCAGGATGGCGAACCGGGTCGCCATCTCGACATCCATGTCGTTAAGCGGGAGATGCCCGCAGATCGCCCTCTCGTCGGGGGTCTCGGCCTTGTCGCAGGCGAAGCTCGCGGCCCGGGCGGGGGCGGCGGCGAGGAGCGCCATCGGCAGCAGGAGGGCGAAAAGCTTGGTCATGGCCCCCAACGGCCCGGCCGGTGAAAGGCTCCGGCCCCGACGGCGCAACGGACCCCGGATCACAGGATCCCGGGATCAGAAGCCCGGCTTGACCACCGCCAGGATGACGATGCCGATCAGCATGAGGGTCGGCACCTCGTTGAGCACCCGGTAGAACCTGTGCCCGCGGGTGTTCCGGTCGGCGGCGAAATCCTTGACCATCCGGCCGAGCCAGCCGTGGATGCCCGACATCGCCAGCACCAGCACAAACTTCGCCTGAAGCCAGGGGCTCGCGTAAAAGCCGCTCATCCAGGCCAGCACCAGCCCGAACGCCCAGGTGGCGATCAGGGCCGGGTTCATGATCGCCTTGAGCAGGCGCCGCTCCATCACCTTGAAGGTCGCGGATTGCGCCTCCGAGCCCGGCGGCAGGCTCGCGTGGTAGACGAACAGCCGGGGCAGGTAGAGCATGCCCGCCATCCAGGCGATCAGGCTGATGACGTGCCCGGCCTTGATCCAGTCGTACAGCACGGGCTCTACCGGCGCAGCCGCGCGAGCATGCGCTCGACATGGGCGACCGGCGTCTGCGGGGTGATGCCGTGGCCGAGGTTGAAGATGTGCGGCAGGCCGGCGGTGGCCTCCAGCACCGCGTCGACCCCGGCATCGAGGGCGTCGCCGCCGGCGATCAGCGTATCGGGATGCAGGTTGCCCTGGGTCACCATCGTGGCCGGCACGTGCCGGCGCAAGGCCTTCAGTTCCACCGCCCAATCCACGCCCACGGCGTCGGCGCCGGTCTCCGGCACCACCCGGGCATGGCCGTCGAGGCCCGAGCCGCGGGCGAACACGATGATCTTGGCGTGCGGGACCCGTGCACGGACGCCCGCGATCATCCGGGCGATCGGACGGAGCGACCAGCGGGTCAGGGCGTCCACGGCCGCGTCGTCCGGCAGGGCGCTCTCGGTCACGTCGCCCACCGGCTCGACGATATTCTCGGAGGCCGGCACGGCGCGCGGCAGGGTGCCGGCATGGGATTCGAAGATCTGCACCGCGTCGGCGCCTGCCTCGAGCTGGCGGACGAGATACTCGGTCTGCACCGTCACGAGGCGGTCGATCAGGGTGTCGACCAAGGCGGTGTCGCCCTCGGCCAGCGCCCGGGCGGGGGCGAGGTCCGGGGTGCCGCGCCCGCCGATCATGTAGCTCGCCACCGTCCAGGGCGCGCCGCAGAAGCCGAGCAGGGTGGTCTCGCCGGGCAGTTCGGCACGCAGCCGCCTCACCGTCTCGAAGACCGGGGCTAGGTGCGAAAAAATCGCCGGATCGCCGGCCTCGCGCAGCCGCCCGAAGGCGTCGCGGCCGTCCAGGGGATCGAGGCGCGGGCCCTCGCCCTCGACGAAGCGCACGTCCTGGCCCAGCGCGTGGGGGACGACCAGGATGTCCGAGAACAGGATCGCCGCGTCGAAGCCGAACCGGCGGATCGGCTGCAGGGTCACCTCGACGGCGAAGTCCGGGCTGTAGCAGAGGTCGAGGAAGGACCCGGCCTCGGCCCGGCTCGCCCGGTATTCCGGCAGGTAGCGGCCGGCCTGGCGCATCATCCAGGCGGGGGGCGGCCCGATCGCCTCGCCCTCGAGGACGCGCAGCACCGCCCGCTCGGACTTGCCTCCGGACCCGCGCTCCGTCCCCGTCATCGTCGCTCCCATTCCGTCCCCGTCATTCCGCATGCCCGTCAGCGGCCGTCCTGTCGAGTCGAGGCGCGCCGGATCCCCACACAGGCCCCTCTCGAAAAGAAAAGAGAGATTCTAGGACTCTGTTTTTTCTATTGGGGGGCCTCAACACGATGGTGCAATCGGATCCACAGGCCGTCCCCGCCGCCGCGCCGTTAACGAGGCTTTAAAGGATTCGCTCCATGTTGCGAGAACGGCCAAGTCCAACAGCGGCTTGCGAACGCCGAGTCCGGTACGCGCCCCTGTTGCGTCCCGGATTCTCCCAGGCGCCCGGATTCCGCGCGCCTCGACGGCGTACCTGTGAACGGCGGAGTCGATAAGGCGCGGCCCCTTCGCCCTGGACCTGCCCGAAGCCGCATCCTATCCACACTCATCGACTCCCTGGCGGCCGGCAGTGGATAACGCCCCCGGCGAGACGAAGGCGACCCGATGGGCCGGAGCTACTTCCACCTTCACCTCGTGTCCGACTCCACCGGTGAGACGCTGATCAACGTCGGCCGGGCGGCGGCCGCGCAGTACGAGGGCGTCTCGGCGATCGAGCACGTCTATCCGCTGGTGCGCTCGGCGGCGCAGCTCGACCGGGTGATCTCGGAGATCCGGGCGGCGCCGGGCCTGGTGCTCTACACCCTGGTGGGCGGCGACCTGGGCGAGCGGCTCGAAGAGGTCGCCCGCGAGACCGGCTCCCCCTGCCTGTCGGTGCTGCGGCCGGTCCACGACCTGCTGCGCGCCTATCTCGGGGCCGAGACCACGGCCCGGCCGGGCGCCCAGCACATGCTCAACGCGGAGTATTTCAAGCGCATCGACGCGATGAACTTCACGCTGGCCCACGACGACGGCAACCTGCCGGAGGACCTGGAGGATGCCGACGTGATCCTGCTTGGGGTCAGCCGGACCTCGAAGACACCGACCTCGATCTACCTCGCCAACCGCGGGCTCAAGACCACGAACCTGCCGCTGGTGCCCGGCATGCCGCTGCCGCCGGCGATCGAGCGGGCGCGCAAGCCCCTGGTGGTCGGCCTGTTCGCCTCGCCCGAGCGGATCGTGCAGATCCGTCAGAACCGACTGTCGAGCCTCAACGCCGACGAATCCTCGATGTATGTCGACCGCTCGGCGGTGGCCGACGAGATCACCATGTCGCGCCGGCTGTTCACCAAGAACCGCTGGCCGACCATCGACGTGACCCGTCGCTCGATCGAGGAGACCGCCGCGGCGATCGTCGACCTCTACCGCGACCACCGCCTGAAGTTCATCGCCGACTGAGGCAAGTCCGGGGTTCCGAAGGGCTCAGCCCTTTGGCGGGGAATGGGGCGCAGCCCCGGGATACCAGAGCTCTGCCCTGGACCCGGAAAAAGGTCGAAGACCTTTCGAAACTATGACCATTTTCAGCCACCGCTGAGAACCGTCCGCATCAGGGCGATGCCGGCCAGCAGGCCGAGCAGACCGGCCGCCACCGAGACCGTCACGTACAGGGCCGCGGCGGCCAGATGGCCACGCTCGTACAGGCTGATCGCGTCCAGCGAGAACGTCGAGAAGGTGGTGAAGCCGCCCAGCACCCCGGTGGTCAGGAACAGCCGCGCCGGGTGTCCGGCCGCCCCGCGCAGGGCGAAGCTCTCGGCCAGCACGCCCATCAGGAACGAGCCGAGCACGTTGATGACGATCGTGGCGAGGGGAAACCCGAAGCCCGGCAGCAGCCGGGCGACCGCGACGTTGACCCCGTGGCGGGCCCCGCCGCCGAGCCCGGCCCCGAGGATGACGATGAGGGTGTTGATCATGCCGGCCCTTCCTGTTCGGTCGGGCGGTGCCGTCACGTCCGCTTCGCGGCGTCGGGCGCACGGCCCCACCGCGGACGTCCGGAGCCGCCCGTGCGGTAGGAGCCATCAGCCCGGCCTGGCGACGGCCGGGCGGTTATCGGGGAGCCCCATCCCCATCCCGGGCAGGATTAGCCGAGGACGGGGCCGAGGGGAATCCGGCTCCCCGCCGCACGATCAGCGATCGCGTTACTGCACGGCGGCGAAGTGGCTGCGCTGCTCGATCTGGGCCGCGTAGAAATCCTCGACGACCTCGCGGACCACCTCGGCCAGGTCGGTCCCGCGGTGCTCGTCCAGGTGGATGTCGCTGCCGACGCTGCGGCCGAGGGCGGCGCCGGTCGCGCCCGGGACCAGGCGCTCGTTGTAGCGCTGATTGAGGCCCGAGACCGAGATGGTGTTGCTGCCGCCGAGCTCGGGGCCGTACTTGATCTTGATCTTCTGCTCGGTGTCGGTCCCGCGCAGCTTGGCGCACAGGCTGATGAAGTTGTCCTGGTCGATCTTGGCCTCGAGGCCCGTGATGCTGCCGTGGACGTTGTCCTCCTCGTTGAGCACTTCCGCCATCAGGCTCAGGACGCCGACCACCGGCTCGAGGGCGCGGTTGCCCTCCTCCAGCAGCTTCCGGCGGAAGTCGTTGCTGCGGGCGTCGGCATCCTGCAGCCGGGCGCGGAACCGGTTCTTGACGTCGTTGGCGCGTGTCATGGCGTCCTCCCTGTTGTTTCGAATCAAGTCTTTGTTGTTGGGATAGCAAAGACTACGAAGCGAAATCAGGTCCCGCAAGACGGTGCAAAACATTGATGCGTGCTCAGAACTTGAGCCGTTGCACAAGAAGCGTACCTGCCCGGACGCTATGCCGGGGCCGCCGAAGCCCGGATCAGGCCGCCGGCCCGTCGAGCGGGGCCAACCGGTCCGGACCGGGCGCGCCCGCCGAGAATTCGGGCCGCGACAGCGCCCGGGCCAGGGCCGGCAGGTCCGGGACGGGGGCGCCCGCGGTGCCGAACACCGCCCGGTCGAGGGCGGCGAGCCGCGCCGCGAGATCGGGCCGGGCCTGCCAGGTCCGGGCGAGTTCCGGCGACTCCCGGCGGGCGGCCTCCAGGGCTGCGCGGAACCCGGTCGGATCGCCCGCGCGGGCGGCCCGGTTCAGGGCCCGGCGGGCGGTACCGGACAGGCGCAGGCGCGGCCGGCCCGCGCCGTACCCGATCAGGGCCAGCCCCAGGCCGAAGGCCGCGAGCGCCGCGGCGGCCGCGACCAGCGGGGACGGCACCGGGGGCGGCGCCCGGTCGCCCTCCCGGTCGGGCAGGCCGCCGCCGATCTGCCGGGCCGGGATCTCGGCCTCGCGCATGGTGCGGGTGTTGGTGTCGAACCACGGGATCGCGATGGCGTCGAGGGGGATCACCTCGGGCACGCCGGGCCGCACGTCCCACTGGTAGGTCGCCCGGGCCACCGGCCCGGAGGGCGTCAGCAGGGTCTCGCGGGTGACCGGGCCGGCGAAGGTGAGGATGCCCCGGGTGCGCATCACCGGCCGGGGCGGCAGGCCCTCGGCGACCATGCCCTGGACCTCCAAGGTGACGATCCGCCGGGTGGTCTCGCCGAGCTTCACGGTCTCGGGGTCCGGGCTCCAGGAATCGGTGACCGCCACGTCGCGGGCGGGCAGCCACCAGGGTTCCTTGATGTCCGGGCCGCCTCCGGCGGCGGTCCAGGCCGCCACCGGGAACGGGATCGGCTTCGAGCGCACCTCGACGATCCGCCGCTCTCCGAAGTCGTTGACCGTCAGCTTATGGGTGAAGGGCTCGAGGATGAAGTCGCCCGCGTGGTGCGGGAACACCGCCACGGTGCGGTCGAACGCGATGGCGCTCTGGCCGTCCGGAAGCTTTGTCTTGCTCCAATGGTCGCGGCCGAGCTGCGTCCAGGAGAAGTTGGCGAGGGTGGGCTGGACGACCTCCTCCAGCAGGATCGGCTGCTTGTAGACCCCATGGATCTTCAACAGCACCATCTCGCGGGCGAAGGGCGGGCTGTTGCCGTTGAACTCCGCGGTGACCGTGAGGGTCAGGTCGCCGGGCTCGATCTCGGCCTGCGCCGAGACGGGGGCGAGGAGCGCGAGCGCCAGGAGCAGGAGGCGGCTCTGTCGCTTCCGGCTGCCGGCTGCTGCACGTTCACATCGCGTTGCGCAGGCCACGACGAGCCCCCTCTTCCGTACGGGAGAGGGGACCCGCTCCGCATCCGGTAACGTGGCCGTCCGGCAGCGCGCCAGGGGAGCCAGACGCGGGCGGAAAAAGTCCCAAAACACTACCACGGATTGCTCCCGGCCGGGATGGCGGTGCCGGCTTCGACCCGGCGGGTCTGCTCGGCGCGCAGGCGCAGCTTGAGGAAGCGGCCGGGATCGTCCGGCAGGGTCTGGAGCCAGAGCCGGTCGGGGCGGATCTCGTGGGCCTCGAAGCTCTTGGTCACCCGGCGGACCTCGCGCTCGGGCGCCTCCGCGACCATGGCCGCACCGCCGCCGGTGCGGCCGCGCCCGGCCGCGTCGCCGGCCGAGCCCCGGGCCTGGCCCTTGCCGGCGTCGATCGATTGCTGCTCGGCCTTGCCGCGGCGGGCGACCTTGCTGTTGCCGGGCAGGGACGCGCTGGCGTTGGATTCCTTGTTGCCGGCCAGGCCCTCGCCGCTGGAGGCGGCGTTGATGTCGTTGTTCTGGTCCTGGTTGGCGGTGTTGTTGTAGCGGGCGCCGTATTGCGCGGTGCCGTTGGCGATGCCGCCGCCGGGGCCGCGGTCGATCACCTCGGCGACCATCCGGGCGACCAGGGAGCGGTTGGCCTGCGCGTCGGCGTCGCGCGAGTCGAAGCGCAGGGCCTCGTCGTAGGCGGCGAGCGCGCCCTCGAAATCGCCCGCTCGCGCCAGGGCGTTGCCGAGGTTGTAACGGGCCCGTTTTCCGCCGTTGCGGAACAGCGCGATCGCCTCGCCGTAGCGGCCGGCCTGGTACAGGGCGGCGGCGCGCCAGGCCGGATCGACGATCAGGTCGGCGGCGAGCCCGGGCAGGCCGAGCGCCATCAGCAGCCGCCCGAACCCGGTGCGGGGCTGCGAGACGGCGAGCAGAGCCACGAGCCCGAGGCCGGCCAGCGCCAGCCCGGCCATCCGGGCGAACCGCCGCCAGCCCGGGGGAAGGCCGGCGCGGATCGGGACTGCGAGACCGGTTCTGGACAAGAACCGCTCCATCACGCGCTCCTGCGGAACAGGACCAGGGCCGGCAGGGCTGCAAGCAGCAGCAGCCAGCGGCCGAGATCCGCGTAGGCGAGCACGCCGTAGCCACCGGCCGCGAGGTGCTGGGCGGTCCCCGCCCCGACCGCGTCGAGCACCGGGCCGGGCTCGGTGATGTCGGCGACGCGCCCGCCGCCGGCCCGGACCAGCGCGTCGAGGGCGGCCCGGTCGGGCTTCGGGGCACCCGGCGGCAGCGGCTTGTCGGCGGGGACGAACAGGGCCTGGAGGCGCCAGCCGCGATCGGCCAGAGCGCGGGCTTCCCGGTTGGCGGCCTCGCCGATGCCGTCGCCGTCGCTGATCAGCACCACGTCGGCCGCGACGACGTCGGCCTCCGCCAGCGTCCGGCGGGCCAGCGCCAGCCCGCGCTCGGGATGGCTGCCGCGGTCCGGCACGGTGTCGGCATCGAGGGCGAACAGGGTCGTGCCGAAGCTGTCCCGATCGGTGGTCGGCGAGGCGGCGAGATAGGCGTCGCCGGCATAGACGACGAGCGACACGGCCCGGGTGCCGGCGGCCTCGGCGATCGCGGCGGCGGCCTGGCGGACGCCCTGGAGGTTCCCACCCTCGGTGACCGAGCGGGAGAGGTCCAGGACGATCACGGTCGCGTCGAGATTGCGGAAGGTCGCCGTATCGGCGCGCTCCACCGCGGGGCCGGTCAGCGCCAGCGCGATCGCCCCGGCGGCCAGGGCGGCGGCCCGGTTCGCCTGCCGCCGTCCGCCGAGCACGGCTCCGGCGCGGGCGAGATGGGCCATGAGGGCCGGATCGACCGCCCGCCCCCAATCGCCGAGCGGCGCCGCCCGCCAGGCGGCGCGGAGCGCCAGCAGCGCCACGACCGGGATCGCCAGGAACCACCAGGGGCGCAGGAACGCGAAGGCGTCGAGGGCGCTCATGCGGGCTGTCCTGCCGCCCACATCCTCATCCTGAGGTGCCGAAGCGCAGCGGAGGCCTCGAAGGAGGTTTCCAGGGATCGTGCGGCTGGCTGGAGCCCTCCTTCGAGGCCGCCGACGCGGCACCTCAGGAAGAGGGTGTGGGTTGGGGAGGCCGTATTCGGACGCATCATACCCCCCTCCGGGTCGCCAGCAGGGCCGCGGCGGCGGCGAGCGCCAGGGCCGCCGGCCAGGGCCAAAAATCCCGGCGCAGCGGCAGGGGGGGCGCGAGGGCGCGGCCGCCCTCCAGCCTGTCGATCGCGTCGGCGACCCGGACGAGATCCTCGGTGGTGCGGACCCGGAACGCTTCGCCGCCGCTGGCCTGGGCCATGTCGCGCAGGGTCTCGGTGTCGACCACGTCCTGCTCGCCGTCGGCATCGGCCATGTCCCGGGGGCCGAGCGCGATCGTGTAGACCCTGATGCCCAGCTCCTTGGCCAGGGCGGCCACGTCCTTGGGGGCGGTCTGGCCGGCATTGTTGGCGCCGTCCGAGAGCAGGATCACGGCCTTCGCGGAGGGCGCCGCGGAGGGCGCCGCCAGGCCGTCGGCACGCGGCCCGGGGTCCTTCGGGTCGAGCCGGCGCAGGGCCAGTCCGAGGCCGTCGCCGATGCCGGTGGAACGGCCGCTGATGCCGATGGTCGCCTCGTCGAGGGCGCGGGCGACCGCCGCGGTGTCGAAGCTCGGGGCGGCGGCGACGTAGGCCTGGTCGGCGAAGATCACGAGGCCGATCCGGTCCCCGGCCCGGCGCCGGATGAAGTCGGTGCCGACGCGCTTGACCGCGGTGAGCCGGTTCACGGTCTCGCCGTCCAGCGTGAAATCGCGGCGCTCCATCGAGCCGGACAGGTCCATGGCGATCATGATCTCACGGCCGGAAGCCGGCAGGGCCGCGGCCGGCATCACCAGGCGGGGCCCGGAGAGCGCCACCACCAGGGCGGCCCAGAGGGTCCAGACCAGGGCGGCCCGGCGGCGGCCGCGGGCGGCGAGGTCGGCGCCGGAGCGGGCGGTGCCGACCAGGGTCCCGGGCACCAGCAGGGCGCCGCTGCCGCCCTCCGTCTCGGCCGGGAGCAGGCGGGCGGCCAGCAGCGGTAGCGGCAAGGCGAACAGGATCCAGGGCGCCGCGAGGTCGAAGGCCGAGAGCTGCGCCGTGAGCCAGGCGGGGAGGAGGCCGCTCATGTCCGCAACCGTCCGATCAGGCGTCCCAGCTCGGCGTCGAGCCCGTCGAGGTCGGGTTCCTGGCGCCGGTACAGCCCGTCGGCCAGGACCCGGCCGGATCCGCGCGTGAAGAAGTCGGTGGCCAGGAGCGTGTCGAGGCGGGCGGCCCAGGCCGCGCCAGTCTCCCGGGCGGCGGCGTCCCCCGCGAGCGTCCGGGCGAGGCGGCGCAGCAGGCGCGCCTGCGCCACGAGACGGGAAGCCGGATCGAGGCCGCGGGTGCCGGCGAGCTCGGCGAGCGCCGCCCGGCGCAGGCTCGCCCGGGCCCGTCCGCGCAGGTAGCGGACGAGCCCGACCAGCAGGGCGGCGAGGAAGCCCAAGGCCGCCGCCGCGACGACCTCCCCCTGCACCGCCCCGGCGGCGCCCCCCGGCAGGTGCAGGCCGCGGAGCTGGTCGAGGCTCGGGGCGATCTCGACGGGGTTCATCGCGCCGGGCCCGGATGTGGGAGACGCGGCGACGCGGCAGGGTTTCGTCTGCGCCTCGTCTCGGTCCGCAAGCCGGCACCCATCTGTCGGGAAGAGCCCCGAGCCTCACAGCACCGCATCGAGGCGCTCCATCAGCGGCGCGTAGGCCTCCGGGCCGGCCTCGACGTCGAGGCGCACCCCCGCGATGCCCCAGCGGGCATAATCGGCCAGCCGCGCCTCGGCGGTCTCACCCGGCAGCGCCGTCGGGAGCGCGGTGCCGCGCCGGCCATCCGCCAACGCGAAGGGATAGAAGCCCGGCGGGCGGGCGCGCTCGAAGGCGTCGCTCACCAGGATCAGCCGGATCGCGACCCGCTCGGCCAGCAGGGTCAGCGTCTCGTCGAAGCCCGGGCCGGGGGCGTCGAGGGCGCTGGCGACGACCAGGTGTCCGCCGGCGGGCAGCAGGCTGCGGGCGAGCCCGAGGGTCGGCTCCAGGGGTGTGTCGGACCCGGCGGCGCCGGCCGCCGCGAGGGCGTCCGCATGCGCCTGGGCCAGGGCGCCGGTCACCGCGATCATGGCGCGCTCGCCGCCGGCCGGGCGCAGCACCGTCTGCCCCCCCGAGGCCGCCACCGCGAGGCCGACCCGGCCGCCATCGGCCGCCACCCGCCAGCCGAGCAGCGCCAGGGCCTCGGCGGCGGCCACCGAGCGCAGGGCCCGGCGGGTGCCGAACAGCATCGAGGGCCGGAAATCGGCGAGCAGCACCACGGCGCGGTCGCGCTCGTCGTGATGGGTGCGCACGTGCAGCTGCCCGGTGCGCGCGGTGGCGTTGCGGTCGATGAACCGGCGGTCGTCGCCCTCGGACCAGAGCCGCACGTCCTCCGGCTCGGAACCGCGCCCGCGCCGCTTGGTGACGATGCCGCCGGGCAGGCCGGCGAGCGTCCGGGTCGCCGGCGCCGCGCCCCGCCGGGCCAAGTGGCGCAGGCCCATCAGGGCCTCACCCGAGAGATGGACGCCGTTCATTTGGGACTGGGCGGCACTCTCAAAACGCGCGCTCTTCCCTCCCCCCGCTGCGGGGGAGGGTGGGCCGGCCGTCAGGCCGGGT
>NZ_VRVA01000248.1:0-2872 GCF_008039945.1 Methylobacterium sp. WL64 | reverse complement strand
CCCCAATCCTTTAGACCCCAACAGCATCCCGATCTGCGACGCGTTGAAGCCAAGCTCATCACCGATGGTACGTGCTGTGTGCGTGTAAACCAGCGCTGCTTCTGCGGAAACCGTCGGCAGGTCTGGTGAGCAGCCGGAGTCCCCAACACGTGCGAACGCCTCTTCTCGCTTGCCGGTGCGCACGCCTTGAAGTTCGGTGACCAAAAGTTCGACGCCTCTCGACAAGCGCCGGACCATCTCCCCTTGTTCCTTGAGTCGCTCGCCCTGGTCCTGCAACCGTCCGCCCTGCTCCCTGATGCGGGCAGCCTGCTCGCGATTGTTCTCGCGCAACAGTTCATTTTGCTCGCGGAACTGGCAGGCGATGGCGAGCTCCATCTCCCGGAGGAGCGTCTCCCCTTTCGTCGGAGCCCTACGCGCCTTCGGCAGATGTGCAATGGACCCAGAACCGTTGATGGGCGGCTCGTCGCTCATGCGGCTCTAGCCTCGGTACTACCACGCGCCTGGTGCACGGCCTCGAATGCTTTGTCAGTCGCGATCCGTCCAACCCGCTCGTCGTCACCGAGGCCCTGCTGACGTAGCTCGGCTCGCACCAGCGCTTCGGCAACGCGACGCTCGCCGCGCTCGATCTCTGCGAATACTGCTTCAGCCTCAGCATTCTCAATGGCTGCATCCCGCATCAGCCGTCGCGTTAGGTATGGATCACTAGCAATGGCTCGGATGAACCTATCCGCTGCTTTGCTCTGTGGAACCTTGCCACGCTCCCAACGCGTCCAGGTCTTCGGTCCCGTTGATAGCATCTGCTCCATATCTGTTTGCTTGAGGCGGTACTTATTGCGAACCGCTGCCAGCTCGGCCGCTGATAGAAGGCCGTCCATCTCGCGAATAGCAGTCGCAACGGCAAGCTCGTGCGCAGATACCTGCGCGCCGCGATAACTGACGTTGCCGCAGGCACCGCAAACCATACGTCGGTCCTGAATGGTGGCTGTTTTGCCGCCGCGCTCCACCACGAAGGGGGTCACGCGCTCTTCGACCGCCGTCTCGCCACATTCTAGGCACCGCTCGGCGGTCATGTGCGGGTATCCTTTTTGAAAGAGGTAATCACGAGCAGATCCCCGCCATCGGAGGCCTTCCCAACAAGGAGCTTCAGGAACATGTGTGCCCTGCACTCCTCCACCCAAATCGAGTAGTAATCTGAAGTTGTGGCTGGATGATATTTCTCAGTCGGCGCCGAACGATAACAATGTACCTCGCCTAGTTCACTCTGGATGATCTCAAGAAGATCGTCTGAGTCAAGGCTGTGGCGCGGAAGCTCGTCGAGAACAGGCTGGTAGAACTCGCATCTATCCTCGTCGGCAGCCAGCCGACGCACCAAGCTCAATGCGTTCGCGGGCGTCATTCAGGCTCCTAGAGGTAGCACCATGCTACCTGTCCGGCAAGAGCGGCAAAGTGACAGGCAGTACGTATCGATAGGTCAAACTGCAGCTGGGCTCAGTCCCGCCTAGCGCCAACCGATCATGACTCTTCAAGCCGGACGTAGGTTCCTGCGCGAGCACGAGCGGCGACAAGCTTGTCCTATGCCTTGCCGTTGTCGTTCACGGTTGAGCTTTCCGCTCCCGGAACCGGATCCCGGCCCCGCCGCCGTTCTCGGGGATAAATTCCAGGCCGGCAGCCTCGAAGGCCTCAACGGCAGCCTTGTTGTTCATGGTGGTGAGGCGTGCGTCCTCGTCCTTGGCCTCGAAGGCACCGATCGTGGATTTCGAAAGGCCCGAGGAAGTGGCGAATTCGCCCTGACCCCACCCGAGCAGCGAACGCGCAGCCTTACACATGCGGGGGCTCAATCGAGGAAGCATCCTCACTCCAAGCTGTGTTTTATTTGCAGGTCTGTTGACACGGTGCAGGTGTAGTGAGATTATAGCCCTGCATCAGGGATACAGCAATGGCCCACCGCACCGTCTCCTGGAACACCCTCGCCCGCAGCCTGCACGACAGCCGTCCCGCGATCCCCGCCGGCCTGCTCACCGCCAAGGCCCGCATCGACATGACGGTGCGCACCACCCGCCGCCGGCTGTTCGCCGCCGGCCAGTTCGACCGCGGAGCCATCATGTCGGCCGCCGCCTCCGCCGCCCGCGCCCATCAGGAGCGGTACGGCTGCACCTGGGGCGAGGCCATGTCGGTCTGCCTCACCGCGGCATGGCGCGCCGCCAAGATGGCCCGCCACATGGCTGCTCACTGATAGCATGAGTCCAGAAGCCGTTTTTGGACCCCTGAGCGCCTGAAAGCCGAGATCTCCCAGACACTTGGGCGACTGAGTCGACCCTCCTTTTTCTGATCACCGCCACGAGCCCCACCAGGAGCGCGAACGATGTCCTATGCCCGCATCCCGAACTTCAGCCAGCCCGTCCCAGTGCGCAGCACTAGCGCCCGCACCGGCCGCCAGATCCCCCTGGATCGCCGGTTCATCGCCATGCCCGACGAGACCCAGCCCGGCACGATCGAGGCCTGGGAGGCCGTCGCCCCCATCCGCCCCGACACGGCGCACAGCCGGTCCCTGCGCTTCCTCGACGTCGCCGGCGAGCTGCTGGCCGCCGTCGCGATCATCGCGGGCGGCATGGTGCTGACCGGCCTCGCCACGCTCCTCTGACCCGACCCGCAATCCGAGCGGGCCGGTCGCCCGCGCACCTCTCCTCGAGGATCCCGCGATGTCCTTCCGTGCTTCCCTCAAGAACCTGATCCGCCCCGATACCGAGCGCCCGAGCCTCCGGGAGCGCGCCGCCGACTTGCAGGCCGATCTCTCGCGCGTCGTTCGGCAGCCGGCCCCTCCTGCCGCCGAGCCCACGACCACCTTCGCCGACCAGGTGGCGCAGGCCGGCCC
>NZ_VRVA01000247.1:0-2909 GCF_008039945.1 Methylobacterium sp. WL64 | reverse complement strand
CCGCCGCCACCGCCGCCACCACCCTTGCCACCCCCCTCGTCGGGCGCGCCGATGGCGGCGCTGATCGTGCTCATGACTTGGCGGGCGTTGATCGGGGTCTTCACGGATCCCCGTACGATCAGGGCTTTGTCGCCCGCCGGGACGATCTCGACATGTGTCCCCGGGACCTCGGCCTCGACTTGCTTGCGCAGCTGAGCCAGATCGAACGTCACGACCAGCCGCATGGCTGCGATCACGTTGTCGGCGGCATCCATGGCGTACAGGCTGGTGGTACCGGCGCCTTCGCCGAACACGAAGACGCTGCTGGGCGACGAGACCTGGAAGCTCGCCACCTTCGGATCGGCGACCATGATCTTGGAGGCTATGCCCGGCAGTTGCAGCAGCCGCCCCTGTTTGACGAGCAGTTCGACATCCTGCGAGGTCGCGACTTCCGAGACTGCCGAGAGCGAAGGCCGGTGCTTCTTGCCGCTCGACGGGGCTGGATAGGTCTGCGCCCAGACAGGTGTGCAGAAGATGAGCAGGGTCACGGCCAAACACCGGCCGGCAGCTCTGAGCTGCTTCGTCATACGGATCATGGGACAGTCTTTTCAGCCGCGAACAGGTCGTCTTACCGGGCGTTGACGGTGAGCGTTTCGATGGCTTTGCCGCGGAAAGCCTGGACGCTGACGGAGCCGCTCCAAGTCGGGGCGACGGTGTCGTAGAGGTCGGTGGTGGCGCGCAGGGTAGTCACGCCCCGAGCGGCGGCTGTTCCGGGTTGGTCGACCTCGCGGGCCGGGATCAGCGCCAGCTGCAGGCTGCCGATCTCCTTGGCGAGGGCGAGCTTCTCGGCATCGGCGGAGGAGACCTCCAGGGTGACGGTCTGGACGTTGGAGCCGACCTCGCCGCCGCCACGATCGTCGCCGGCCTTCTTGGCTCCGTCGTCCGGGCGCACCTGCATCTCGCCGCGGACCCGGTTGTTGAGAGCGAGGACCCGCACGGCGTGCAGGATCGTCTGGGCCGCCAGGTGCGGCGCGTTCGGGGTCTGGGTCTTTCCTGCGGCGGCGTCCCCACGCTTCAGGGCCAAGATCACATCGACATGGTCGCCGGAGGAGACCAGCCCGAAATTGCTCTCGACCAGGTTGGTCGGGACCGACACCGCCCGCATGCCGGGCCTGAGAATTGCCGCGAGAAAGCCGGGATCGCTCTGGCGGACGACGACGCCGACGCTCAGCGCTTGGCCACTCTGGACAGGCTGGCGGACGGTCGCGCCATACAGCGCGTCGATGGTGTCCACCCCCTTGATGAAGAAGAGGCTGCGGCTCGGCTCCGCGTCGACCTCGTTCCATTCGAGGCTCGACCCATCGATGAAATCACCGGGCCGAAGGCCGCTGACGACCGTCAGGACGGCGTTCCGGTGGCTGACCGGCGGCGCGGCTGGTTCCACGCGCGCGGGCTGCTCTTCCGGCAACGAGACAACCGGCGGCGGAGGCGGCGGGGGCGTCAGCAGGATGCGGGCCAGCAACGCCACGCCGACCGCGAGTACGATGGCTCCAGCCAGCAGGAAGAAAGAGTTCTTTTTCATCGGGCGTTTTACCGGGGCACAGAGCTAAGGTGCGGTCAGGGTCACAAGTGCTCCGGCCACGATGGCGAGGGCATAGGGGAGGCCGCGGATGGGTTGGCCGGACAGGCAGTGCGGCGTGCCCATGGATCCCAGCGCCGGGACCCGGCGGGTGCCGGACATCCAGAGGAGAGCCAGGGCCGTCTCGGCGGCGCTCAGGATCGGCATCGCCACGACCAGGGCGCCGCCGAACAGGGACGTCGTCAGGACGAAGAAAACCTGTCGATCAGCTCCGACCCACAAGCAGAGCGCAGCGGTTAACTTGACATCGCCGGCCCCGACATGGCCGCGGCAGAACAGGATGAAGCCGATGCCGATGACAGCGCTCGCGCCGAGCACGGTCTGAAGGATCTGCCAGATCGCGCCGGATGCGCTGTCGCTCTGTTGAAGACCGCCGCTGCCGACCATCGCCAACCACATGACACCCAGGGCGACGACGAGCCGGTTGTCGATCTTCCGGTAGAGCAGGTCGCCAAATGCCGCCCAGAGCAGCAGAGGCAACACCAGCCCCAGTGGGATCCTCATTGCGGCTTAGAGGAGCTCGCGGTGCCTCCGGTCTTCGTGATCTGGTCCGCGATCTGTTGGAAGCGTGTGTTCAGCGCCTTCACGAACACGCCGTCCTGACTGAAGATGACGGCAATCGCGGCGGCCATCGAGGCCGCTAGAATCCCGTACTCGATGGCTGTCACGCCGCTTTCGTCGCGCACAAACGCTTTTACGGAACGCATCATGATAGAAAATCCCGGGATCCATCCAAATGCTTGCGGTTGCTTAGGGGCCGCGTACATTTCAAACGTCATAGGATCCCGTCTCGTCCCACAGCAACGGACCAATCATTAAGAATGCTTCATGATGGGAACACTCCATCCCATACGGGGTTAGCGCGCTCCGCAAACGGGGGGCCTCTTGCAAGGCCGGCTCGACGTCGTCCGGCGCCGTGTCGCGCGCATTGGATGGCCTTCGCATGGACGAGCCGAACCGATAACTGAAATATTCGCTCCGACTTGGGGTCGGACTCTGAATTGCCCGAGTTGGACGTCGATTGGACGTGATATTTCTGTCTTTATTACAGATGTTAGTCTAACTTTTTAGCATTAGGATTCATCATATCTCCCTGTAATTGGTCTAATTTTACAGTAAAAGAAGATAAATCTTGAACAAATAGCTTGAGCCTATGCGCGCAAGGTAATTACCCACGCCATTGATGGCTGGTTTCAGGCGCCGATGGTCTTGAGAATGGTGCCGAAGGGACTGCGGCCTGCGAGGCGCGCGGTATCGACGACGGTGCGGATGTCGGCCTCGCCCTCGGCGG
>NZ_VRVA01000246.1:0-2943 GCF_008039945.1 Methylobacterium sp. WL64 | reverse complement strand
CACCTCCCGCAGCGACGAGGCCCACAACTCCAGCGTCGCCTCGATCGAGGTCCCCGATGTCCATGATGCGCGAATCATGGTGACGCAGAGAGTCAGAACCTCGTCGAAAATGCAACTGTAATGCTAGGCTACGCGGTGGCGGGCCTCCGGCTGAAGCCGCAACTCGCCGCGCTCGGCATCGCGGTCAATGCGCGCAACCCGCTCTTCGTCTACCTACCCTGCGGCGTGGGTGGCGGGCCCGGCGGGGTCGCCTTCGGACTCAAGCTCGTATTCGGCGACGCGGTCCGTTGCATCTTCGCTGAGCCCACGCCGTCGCCCTGCATGTTGCTCGGCGTCTATACGGGCCTGCACGAGGACGTTTCGGTTCAGGATTTCGGCATCTCCAATGCGACTGCCGCGGATGGCCTCGCTGTCGGGCGGCCCTCGGGCTTCGTCGGACGGGCGATGCAGCGTCTAGTGGACGGCTATCTCACCGTGACCGACCAGGAGCTGTTCAACCTGCTCGCCCTTCTCGATCGGACCGAATCATTGATGCTGGAGCCTTCGGCCATCGCCGGCGCACCCGGTCCCGCCCGGGTCATGGCCGATCGCGCCTATCGCGTGCGCCTGAACCTGGATCACGACCGTTTAGAGGCGGCGACTCACATCATCTGGTCCACAGGGGGAAGCATGGTTCCCGCGGACGAGGCACGCGAATACCTCAAACAGGCTGACAGTGTGTGTTGATTTAGGCAAATCGTTCCCAGCTCCCCATCACGGATGGCGGCGGGGCAGGCGCCGGTAGGCCCGTCACCGGAGGTAGACTCTCTAACGGTCTGATTGTCGCCATTCCGGCGCCTTCGCATCAACGTGCGTATCCGAACGCTCCCCGGACGCGAAACACGTTTGGCGTCGGCCGATCATTTCCCCGGAAGTAAAAGCTTTTGACAGCTTAGCATTTCAGTAGCTTTTTTTGGCTTTTCCGTCCGCTGCATATTTTGCTGGGCTTACGGCGGGGCCGCCCTTTGGCGTCTGAGGCTCGACGTTTGAGATGGGCGTTTCGGGCGGCTGCCTGATGCGTACGGCGCCAAAGGGACCACGCGATGACGATCGTCGATGAGCCTGCTCTCGATCCCTATAAGAAGGTCGGAAAATCCGCTTACAGGCACGCACTCACCAAGATGAGCAACCGTCAGCGGATCAGCCACAGCCCTACAAGCGACAGAGTGGCTGAGTAGACAGGCCTATGGTCCTCATCGGTCGCCAGCACTGTGTAGGTGACGCGGTCGTGAGCTTCGAGCGCCTGATCGCGCGCCATCTCAGGAAGAACCCTCAAGGCCTGCGCGCGCCCCACTTCCAAGGTGGCGCATTCGGTGCCCTCGTGGTCGAATTCCGAAGTTCCATCGTTAACATTAAATAATGCGCCATGAATGTGCTCCACGAAAATTGAGACGGGAGCAATCTAAATTCTCAGCCACTGAATTTCTGAATCTAATTCAACAATATCCTCCATCGCGCCATTTTTCGCTTAGCCGTCAAGACCCAGCATTGCGGCCGACAACGACCGAAAGCTGTAAATTTACGTCACTACTTCCCGCCGTCGCAAACTTCAGCGCAGCTTGATTGCCCGCATCTAAATCGCTCACATGCGTTGACCGTTACTTCCTGAAGGCACGTGGAAGGCTGTCGGTTAAAATTAGGGTTAAGTCCTGCGTGAGAGCGCTGCGCTCGCTGACGATATGTTGAGCCACCGCGTCGTTCTCAATGCAAAAGCGACTGCTAGCAGCAATAAGGCGCAGATGGCGCTTTACCGCGCAGAAATATTTCGGGCCGATCTGAGTAATTTGAAGGCAAATATAGACCCGATGCTAGACTCTCTTGTTATTTAGCGCGGGTCTTCGCCGTATATAGATTTTGAAAACACTACTCAGGTTCAGGATTCATCATCTTCACCTCTGATAGCCGCACTGAACGCGATCGGATTGGGCGTAAACAGTTTACCCAATCTGACAGAGGATCTTTGCGCAGCCTATCAAAGAGCCCAAGAGGATGAAGACGAGGATCAAATGCAAATCTTTGGTGCCGCTCTCCGGCACATCGGCCAGTACTACGCGGCGAAGATTGAGCGGCGGGCTGCGGGCGTCGCTGTCAACTGAAGCGTTCTGGGGCGATGGGCCGATGTTTGACTGCGATGAAGCGATCAACCAACTTGAGCAGATCGCGTCCACGCTGGGAATGCCGGTTTCCGTCCTTTACCAGTCCGGCGTGTTAAGGCCGTTTGGTAGCTCCATACCTGAGATCCAACGCATGATGGTGGATATCCTGCGGGCATTGGAAGCCATGTCAGACCCGAAGGCTCGCAGACACTTTTCTGACGCGATCGGCCAAGCAATCCTCCATCTTGAGCAAACCAACGTTGGGGGCGCAAAAGCCAAAGGTAACTGACAGCTCAAGAGCTGCTACTGGGTGAAGGGCTAAGGTCGGCTTGCCACCCTCAGCCGAAGCTGCCGGACGACTGACTAACGGCCGCTTTCGAGAAGCGCTGACGGCGGTCCCGACGACCGGGTTGGGTCGTAAGGGGATCGGTTGCTTTTGCGCCAGATCGTCTCGGAAGCGGACCGGCAGCTTTCGGCCATACTACGCCATGCCGGATCGCCAACCTACGCAAAACCGGCCTTTCGGCTTTGCGCCCTTCCCAGTCATGCGCAAAATCGTAGCTCTTTCCCGGAAGCGGCCTTGTTGTGCCGATCCAACTCGGTCGTTCAGCACAGTGGCACTGGTCGCTGAAGCGGACAGATGAGTCCAACTCCGCAGGGCTTTCTCCCCCGACCAGGTCGTGAACCCATAACGGGTGGCACGGTTTGGTCGGGGCGTCGTTGGTTCTCCGAATGGAAGACCGAGGATGGCGCCGTTTGACCTGACGGATGCAGAGTGGGCGGTGATCGAGCCGCTGCTTCCGACAGA
>NZ_VRVA01000244.1:0-3046 GCF_008039945.1 Methylobacterium sp. WL64 | reverse complement strand
ACCAGGAAGATTATCGATATGGACGGCGCATTCATGCTCCTCGCCCTCTGATTTGAGATCCCCAACTATCCGGGCGAAGTGACGACGAAATGCAACAGCCCCTCGATAGGGCTGGTTATACGAATAGCTATTTTCATCAAAAGTCAAAGCACTATCGGCACTTGTCTTAAAGTCCAGACCACTCTGCGAAAACATGATGGCTTGCTCGAAAGCCGTTTGCTCGCGCGTCTCACGATGATCCGCGATTGCCCTTACAACAGCCTCAACCAGCCTGAATTTCGCGCGCGCAAGTGCCTCCAGGCTCATGCTTTCCCTCGCCATTATGGCATCGAGCGCCTTGCCGATGAACAGCGTCGATGAGGTCCGCGTCACATCCAGCCGCGCATTGCGGGGAAGAGCGCGGTCGATCCAGTTGATTAGACCCGTTTTGGTCCAATTCGGCTCTTCCATGCTGAGTGACAGCTGCGCGTGTAGGTCATTCACGAATGAGACGACCGCCTTACCTTGAGCGGTCACGTCAAGATGCGCTTCATCCGCCACAACGGATGGGGGTGCAAAATAGCCGAGTACCGGCAATGGATCGCAGGTTTCGAGTGGCCAAGGGATATCAAGGAAATGAGCGCGGTCGAACAGTTCGAGGATGCCGTTGCGCTGGACGCTCAGCACCGGGACAGAGAACGAACGTTTGCCCTCTTCGGCCTGCCGGACGGCAAGGCGCGCACCGCGTGTCCGGTACACGTAGGACTCCGCCCAGGTGCGGGCGGCCGCACGGCCGCCGGCCAGTTCAATCGCTTGGATCAATGATGTCTTGTCAACCTCACTGAGAGCGCCGCGCGCCTTGATGCTTCCAGTCGCCAGGTCGATCTGGACACGTCCTCCCGTAGCCGCTTCCAGGATGGTTTGCACGGCTGCGAAATCAACGTCGCTGGGCAGGTTGTCTTCATGGACGAAAGCGGAACCGCCCGCCTCTAAGCCTCGAATAGCGTCCTGATCAGCTCGGACCAGGGCTTCTGCTTCAACTCTCTCGAAGCCGTTGGCCACTAGGCCATCCTTGAGCGTCGTTGCAGCGGTCTGGAAACTAGTCGTCGTTGCGAAAGCATAAGCCCTGTTAAGATCCTGTCGTTTCTTCCATTTTGCGTTTGGAAGGCGCAGCACCCGCCCAAGGATTTGCTCGACGGCAGTGGCGGATTTCTGCTCTGCGACGGAGCACAAGACATAGGCGAATGAGCAATCCCAGCCCTCTCGCAGCTTCGACTGCGTAATGATAAAACGAATGGCGCAGTCGCGCGCGAACAGGTCTTTGCCGGCGATCTCATCTGTTTCGCCTGTCGCCATGGCAATATGACTTTCAGGCTGGCGGAAGTTCTCTATCAGCATCCGCCTCACTTCTTCGGCGTGAAGAGTCTTTTCGGTTTTTGATTTCCGCTCGGCCTGAAGGAGCATGATGGGGCGAACGAACTCCCCGGTGTCTGCCTCTTCCTCCGCTGCGGTCCGAGCGAGCTCGTCAAGCCATCCAATCGCATCCGCGATCGTGTCGTTCGGGTCGGTGCGCCCGCGCAGGATGACCGGCAGTTTGATCATCTCAGCCGTCTTCAACTCGGCTGCTGAAACCTGGTGCAGGAT
This sequence comes from Methylobacterium sp. WL64, assembly GCF_008039945.1. Lineage (NCBI taxonomy): Bacteria > Pseudomonadati > Pseudomonadota > Alphaproteobacteria > Hyphomicrobiales > Methylobacteriaceae > Methylobacterium > Methylobacterium sp. WL64. Next base: position 1,423 of record NZ_VRVA01000244.1, on the reverse strand, counting down.
GTTCGAGGGAATAATACCCTTTGCAGGGTCCGCCTTGTCCGGCGTAACGGGCGTGGCTGTGAACTCGACGATCAGCGATGGTGCCAGACGCGCTAGCACGTCGAAAGACAGGTCGGTGCGTGCGTTGTGCGCTTCGTCAACGATCACCATCGGCCGCCGAAGCTTCAGGACGTTCGCAAAGGACGGAATAGGATCGCCGCCTGGTCCTTTGTCGAGGACAGCCCGCAGCCCGTCAGGCAGAGCCGTAAAATGGTCCATCAGCTCGCCATTGGCCTCATAAACCTTCAGGCCTTCAGTCTGCTCGCGGCGAAACGCTTGCAAGGTAGACACGATAATGCACGCGCCTCCGTCATAATCGGCACGCTTGGCATAGAGCGCGTCGGTGACGGTCATCACGCGCAGATTTTCACCAAAGCGTTCGGCAATAGCGCGGCGGTTCGGATGGGTGCGATCTTGCAGCGTTGCGAGGGTCTGATCACGGATCGTCTGCGACGGGACCAACCACAATACACACGGCGTCTCAGACTTTAAGTAGGTGTCGGCTGCGAGTGCGATCGAGTAAGAGGCAAGGATCGTCTTTCCGCCACCGGTCGGCACCCGAAGGCAGACATACGGAAGGCCTGGCAACGCCGGCGGTTGGTGATAAGGACGACGGGTCGCCTTGTAGAAAGCGGTGTCGGCATCGCTCGTCGTCGCCACGTCCGTAAGATAACTCGACAACGCAGCGAGGCACTGCTTTTGATAAAGCTTCGTCTGAAACGGCTGGGCCATGTCAGATACCCTCGATCTGATAAGGCACTTGGCGGAATGTCACGCCTGATGCAGTAAGCCGGTCATCTGGCACTGTGCAGCCTTCACCATAGACGATGCGGATGCCGTTAAAATCAGGCCCAGGCGATGGAAGTGATTTCAGCACTGAAGCCGTCAAAACGTTGCCAGCCTTAGTAGCCGGCACACCCATAGATGTAGGTGAAAATAAAAGATAAATCGCTCGCCCCTGAAAGGTGCCTATCAAAGGGTTTCCATCGGAGACTTTTTTTGGTATTGGCGAACCTGTGTCGCAAAAGAATACATGCGCAGCCAGATCAGCGAATTCCACGACATCATTAACGTTGCCGTTTGCGTCGAATAAGGTTTCGCCAAGATCGCAATAGCGAAAACCGCAATCTTTATTATCAATGCCAGAAACTACTGCCTTGAGACGCGGATAAGTCACCGAGTCAGAGATACGCTTATCCATCTCAACCAAAATGAAATTTCGCGAACCACCATCCTGTTGATTTAGTTCGATAACCGCATGACCCGTGGTGCCAGAGCCGGCAAATGAATCCATAATTATGGCATCCCGATCCGGACACAAGGCTTTTATTAAATAAGAAATTAAGCGGACAGGTTTCGGATAGTCAAACTCAACACCGATTTT
>NZ_VRVA01000243.1:0-3066 GCF_008039945.1 Methylobacterium sp. WL64 | reverse complement strand
GTTCTCGATATCCCGGCCGACGGCCGCACCCCATACGGGCAAGGCCCACCCAGTGAGAAGACAGGGGCCACGCAAGGCCCTCCAGAATGACCGCTACCGCCGATTTTTTTTCGCGCCTGTAGGCCCTTCTATTTTTAGCGCTGCCGGATACCCCCAAAATTTCGCGGCCCTGTACGGGCTTTAAATCGCAAATGCAGGCTGCTTCGGCTCCGACTGGATAGATGCCTTTCAGCGCATCGGCATGGTGCCGCCGTGCCTATCCGGTCTAACCTCCTCGAATTCCGGCTGGGGAGACGCCTATGCCCTTCGAGTTGGCTTGGAACATCGAGCCTGACGAGCGCGGCGTGATCGACGGGCGCGAGCTGGCAAGAGAGCTGATCGCCGCCGCCTACCGGGCGCTTGTTCCCTATGTCGATGCCTGCCCGGCCTGCGCCGATAGCCTGTTCAGCGCCATCGCCAACAAGGCCATCGATGACGTGCAGCGTGACGGATATGCTGGCGCGGGCCTGTATGTCGTCCAACATCCGGCGCAACTATCGCCTGCCGATGCCGAGGCGGCGCATTTGCAGGCGTCCAGGGAGACGACGCACGCCATGCTCGAAGGCATCGATCATCACCACCACTGAAACCTCCTGCCATGCGCTACCGGCTTGTCTCTGACGTTCACTCGGAATTCTGGCCGGAGAACCCCTACAGGGCAGGGAAACATATCGACCGGCTGTTGCCGCCCATGCCTGATGACCGGGACACCGTCCTGCTGCTCGCCGGCGACACCGGTTCATACCGCCGCCGCAACATCTACCGGGCCGTGATCGACCGCCTGTGCGACCGCTTCAATGCCGTGGCCGACGTTCCCGGCAACCATTACGGCTATGGTGGGGAGTGGGACGACGACACTGCCCCGGCCGAGCGGGACAATTATCGCTTCGGTCCGGCCTTCCAGGCGTTCGGCGTCACCGCCTGCACCCTCTGGACCGACTTCGACCGTGGCAACCCGGAGATCGAGCGGGAATGCCAAGAGGGCATGAACGATTTCCGCCGTGTACGCGGCCTGACTGTCGAGGGCGTGAAGGCCCGCCATGCCGAACAGGTCCGGTTCCTGACCGAGCGCATGGAGGAGGGCGGCATCGTCATGACGCACTTCGCGCCATCGCGCCCATCGCTCCCAGAAGCGGAGGAGGGGGAGGCTTTAAGCCACTACTACGCGACCGACCTTGAACGGCTGATCCTGGACCGCCGCCCCGGCCTGTGGGTTCACGGTCATATCCATGCCCGGTCTGACTATCGCCTTGGTGCTACCCGCATCCTGTGCAATCCGGCCGGCTATGACGGACGCGACCATGATCCGTGCCTGACGTTCGAGGCGTAGCCCCGCCCGCCGTCAGTTCAGCATCGTGACGACTTCCATGACGGTTTTGCCGTCCCGCATGAGGGCGACGCCGCGACGGCCGCAGAAGGCGCGCCAGCTTTCGATAGGGCTATTGAAGGCAACCAGATCATCGCCCGGCTGCATCGCCGCCTTGAGACGTTCCCACTGACCGTTGACGCCCCCGAAGGGCTTGTTGAGGACGGGGACGGATGGCACGCCGGGATTTTCGGCCTCGGCCTGTTCGACCGTGATCGTGCGCCTGTCCATGGTCGCCTCTCATGCTAGTTCGCGAGCCCTATCCGTTTGACCCGTATACGCAAAAAGGAGCCCGCACTCCGCCCTCTCAACTTCCGCTACACCCCAACTTTTACAGACAGCCGGCAACTCCCCGCATCACAAAGCGCATGGCCGACTGCAAAAATATTGTTGACTTTGCAGATTTGGTGCCTGATCCTTAACGGACAAGAGGAGGCCCCATGTCACTTATCGATCAGGAAGCCGTTCAGGCGACCCTTGAAGCTTTTGAACCGGCAATCCTGGCTGTGGTGCATGGTGCCTGGCAGGAATTCAAACAGCTGCCTCTAACAGCTCCTCTTGAGTTCGCCCGTACCAGGGCCTGCTTTGTGCAGGACATCATGGTTCGCTTGGCAAAGGCACAGTTTGCCGACGAACCGCGTGTCAGAACCATCATCCGCGACGAGACGGTGAAATTCGTTTTTGATGACAAAGTCTTGGTTCGTTTTAAGAAGGCGGACGCAAGCGGATTGGGTTCAAATATCACTACTCAGGCGATTATGCAGTTTGTCGATCAGCAGCGTGAGCTGCCTGGTATCCCGGATGTTTACAAAGTCGAAGTGCTTTATCACCTCAACCGTCTGCAAACCCAGATTGAGCACGTGATGGTCGTGGCTCGCGACGGCGACCGGCAGCTTTGGGAGTATGCGATCGCAGGTAAAGATACCGCTCAGGCTGTAATGTTCCCGGTTGTCCAAGACGACTCGCAGCGCGGCGCAAAAGTCAAAATCCGCAAGCCGGATGCAGCGAACGAGAAGAAGCAGAGCGAGTAAATGGCTCAGGTTGCCAATGCTGATATGTTGCGAGTTGCACGGCAACTGCGCGGATTACCACAGGGCGAGGCCGCAACTCAGCTTGGGCTGACCCAAGCAACGCTGTCACGCATCGAGAATAAAATTACCGTGACGATCGGTGACGACGTCATCGACAGGGCCGCCGAGATTTATGATCTACCACGGTCGTTCTTCTACCAGCCGGATTCCATACTCGGCGCACCCGTGAGTGTGCATCCCCTCTGGAGAAAAAAGGCATCTGTCACAACCCGTGACCTGGATGTAATCATTGCCGAATTAAATATTCGAGTGATGCACCTGCGGCGCTTGCTCGACGCTGTTGAGCTTGAGGCTACATACAAAATCCCACGCCTCGATATCGAGACGCATGAAGACCCGGAAAAAATAGCCGGCCTTGTGCGATCTCAATGGAATATGCCAATCGGCCCGGTCCAGCATTTGACCAAGGCACTTGAGGCAGCCGGAGTTGTTGTCGTCCATTCTTTTCTAGGCGGTTCCGCCGTGGATGGGGTGACATTTTCCGCACCTGGCTTGCCGCCTCTGATCGTGTTGAACCAAGAGCAGCCTGCAGATCGGATGCGTTTTACTCTGGCACACGAGCTGGGCCAC
>NZ_VRVA01000242.1:0-3119 GCF_008039945.1 Methylobacterium sp. WL64 | reverse complement strand
CTTGAACCGCTCCGAGAAGGCGTGGAAGATGGGCCCGCGTGAGTGGGTCATGGCCAAGGCGCAGTTCGCCGTCATCTTCGGCGAGCGCTTCACCCGGGCCATGGCGGCCTGATGTTCAACCCGCCGCCCACACACGGAATTTCCGATAGTTCCTACGCCTCCTGGGGCAGGCGCTCGAAACGATGGTGCAGGCTCTGCAGGCCGAACTCACACGGCTCGGATTGGGAGAGGACTCCAACGGGGCCGCTTTGGACCTTGAAGGCATCGTCCGTCTGGCACGAGCTGCCCGCAGCTACGGTATTGACCAAGCAGAGTAGCGCACCCTGATCACCGTTCCTTCGGCAGTCGCGGGTTCGAGCCTAAGGCTGACGTCAGGCGCACAGGGCTAGGCTCAAGCTCCTATCACGCAGTTGCAGATCATCAATGTTCCACGCAGCGGTTTCAGCCACTGATCGAGAGCGGCGTTTCCTATAGCTTTCGATCCAAGGTTGCAGATCTGTTTCAATCACTTCCATTAGCCCACAGTCTATAAATCCTCTTCCCCGGCTTACAGCGACTGTTGCAGCGTCCAGAGCGGCGCCGACACCGTACAACCCTTAGAGGTTCTTTTAACAACCTCATAGTAATGTGGCAGCCGAACGCAACCTCGAGTGCCTGTCGTGCGGCTTCCCCCCATCCTCGTGGCAGAGGACGCCCGTATCGCGGCGCTGGCCGAGTATGACCTCGTTGACTCAGCGCCAGCGCCAGCCTTCGCTCAGATCGTCGCCCTGGCCGCACGCCTGTTCCAGGTTCCCACCGCGTTCGTCTCTCTGCTCGATCGCGACCGCCAGGTGTTCCACGCCAAGGTCGGTCTCAGCCTGTGCGAGACTGACCGTGAGGTCGCGTTCTGCTCGCACACTGTCGCGCAGACAGACGTCCTCGTTATCCTCGACGCTACCCTGGATCCACGCTTCCACGACAATCCGCTCGTCACCGGGCCGCCGCACATCCGCTTCTACGCCGGCATCCCGCTGCACGCGCCCTCGGGCCATGCCGTCGGCACGCTGTGCCTCGCCGATACGCGGCCGCGCAACAGCTTCTCCGACGCCGACCGACAGATCCTGCGGCAGCTGGCTGATCTTACCCTCGATCGCTTAGAACTGCGCCGATTAGAGGTCGCCCAGCGGGCGAGCCAATCGCGCTTCGTCCAGATTGCATCGACCTCGCCGGACGGCATCGTCTGCGCCGACGCAACAGGCCACATCACCTTCTGGAATGCCGCCGCCGAGCGGATCTTTGGCTACAGCGCCGCCGAGGCGCTCGGGCACGCGATCGACTTGATCGTGCCCGAGCGCATGCGCGGTGGCCACGGCGGTAGCCTGCACCGCGTCGCTGGTGGCGGCAAACCGCGGCTCCTGGGCAAGACCGTCGAGTTGCCGGCTCGCCATAAAGACAGCACCGAGTTCCCGATCGAGCTGTCACTGTCCCGATGGGAGGAGCAGGGGCGAGCCGCGTTCGGCGCGATCGTGCGCGACATCCGCGAGCGGCGCGCCAACGAGGACCGTCTATTCCGCCTCGCCCACCTCGACCCCCTCACCGAACTGCCCAATCGGGCTGTACTGTGCGAGCTGCTCACCGAGATCGTCACCGCGGGGCGTGCCGTATCGGTGCTGATGTTCGATCTCGACGGCTTCAAAGAGATCAACGACAGCCACGGGCATGCCACTGGCGACGCCGCACTCAAGGCGATGGCCGCCCGCCTGCTGGCGTGCATTCGTCCGATCGACACGGTCTCACGGCTGGGCGGCGACGAGTTCGTGGTGCTTATGCCCGACATCGGCGATCCGCTGCGAGCGGCCGAGGTGGCGGATACGATCATCGCGGCGGTCGCGGAGCCGTTCGAGCACGAGGGACAGACGCTTCGGCTCGGCACCAGCGTCGGCATCGCAATGGCGCCGGCGCACGGCGACAGCGCCGATGACCTGCTCTCGTGCGCGGATCTGGCCCTGTACCAAGCCAAGGGCGATGGCCGGGACTGCCATCGGCTGTTTACTCCCGTGCTCCGGCAGCAGGCGCAGCGCGTCCGCTCCTGCCGGGACGAGCTGGGTCGAGCCGTCGAGCGTGGCGAGTTCGTGCTGTTTTACCAGCCGCAGGTGCGTCTCAGCGACGGCTCGCTGGTCGGGGCGGAGGCGTTGATCCGCTGGCAGCATCCTGAGCGTGGCCTGCTCGCGCCTGCGGCATTCCTGGACGTGCTCGACATCAGCCGCTACGCCGCGCCCGTAGGTGACTGGGTGCTACGCACCGCCTGCACGCAGGCCGCGGCGTGGCGCGAGGCGGGGGCGCCCGAGTTCCGCATCGGGGTGAACCTGTGCAGCGCCCAGGTTCAGCGCGGTGACTTGGCCGAGACGGTGCGTGCTACCTTGCTCGACACTGGCTTCCCCGCCGCCGGCTTGGAGCTGGAAATCACCGAGAACATCGTGCTGCGCCACGATGCCGAGATGGTGGCCGCGCTGCGCAGCCTGCGCGAGGCTGGCGTCGGCATCGCTTTCGACGATTACGGCACCGGCTACGCCTCGCTCAGCTTACTCAAGCGCTTTCCGTTGACCCGGTTGAAGATCGACCGCTCATTCGTAACCGGCATGCTCACTTCGCACCAAGACGTGACGATCGTGCGAGCGATCCTGCAACTCGGGCATGGGTTCAAGCTGGAGGTGATCGCCGAAGGCATCGAGACGGAGGCGGAGCACGCTCGTCTACGAGCCAAGGGCTGCCAAGAGGGACAGGGCTACTTGTTCGGCAAGCCGATGCCCGCGGACGTGTTCGCGAACCGCTTCGGTCTCGGGTTCCGTCAGGCGTCGAGGGGCATGTCGGCCGCTGTCTGATGTGGTGCGTGACGCGGGCCGTGGCGCGCATTCCCACGTCAGCGACTAACCGCTACGCTTTCTTCACGACGAGTAGCACAGTGCCGCCGTCATGCCGATCCGGCCCGAGCACCGCTTCTTCTACCCGATCGACTGGCGCGAGCTGTCGATGGCGATCCGCTTTGGCCGGGCACAGGGCCGGTGCGAGAGCTGCGGGCGGCCACACGGGCAGATAGTCTACCACCTCGGCGATGGGGGTTGGTGGGACGCTGAGGCCAG
>NZ_VRVA01000241.1:0-3232 GCF_008039945.1 Methylobacterium sp. WL64 | reverse complement strand
ATCCGGACGCTGCAGCCGCAGCACCAGTTCGATCAACTCCTCGCGGCTCAGCCGCTCAAGATCGGTACGAACCATCCCACGAGGGAATCAGCGAAACCCAACCCGCGCAAGGGGGTGGGTAATTACGGACTGGAGCATATATAGCTTTATATCGATCATTTTCCCCCAAAATTCAATACTTATGCTACATAATTCCCCCTCGGACGATCGATTTCAGTCACATTCATAATGTCGATTGGGATATCAATACTCGGATCTCGATCACAAAGACTGAAGATCCGGGCCACAGAGTGTAGCGCGAAGCCTTCGTCTTCTTCAAGCGCCTTGGCGAACGTCAGTGGCGGCGTGGGCGCGGCCGTGACGCGCCGGCCCGGCGACGCCGGTCCGGGCGTGCCAGGGCACGGCCAAAAAGTTCCTCCACAGAACGAAGATATCGCCCGGAAACGACGGGGAGGACCGGCGTTCCCCGTCCGGAAGCCGCGTCCCCGAGACGGCGGCCCGCACTGGAGACGGACAGCCATGGCCAAGCCGAAGACGCTGCACGACGCCTTCTACGAGACCCTGAAGGACGTCTATTACGCCGAGAAGCAATCCGTGAAGGCGCTTAAGAAGTCCGCCAAGGCGGCCGAGCACCCGGAGCTGCGCCAGGCCTTCGAGACCCATGCCGAGGAGAGCGCCCAGCAGGTCGAGCGCCTGACCCAGGTGTTCGAGATCATCGGCAAGCCCGCCCGCGCCAAGACCTGCGAGGCGATGCAGGGCATCACCTCCGAGATGGAGGAGGATCTGGAGGATTTCGCCGACAGCCCGGCGGCCGACGCGGTGCTCGCCGCCTGCGCCCAGGCGGTGGAGCATTACGAGATCGCCCGCTACGGCACCCTCAAGACCTGGGCCCGCCAGCTCGGCCACGAGGAGGCCGCCAAACTGCTCGACGAGACCCTGCAGGAGGAGAAGAAGACCGACGCGCTGCTCTCCAAGATCGCCGAGACGATCAATGCCGAGGGCACCCCGGCGGACGACGACGCCGAGGTTCCGAAAGGCGAGGCTCCAAAAGGCAAGGCTCCGAAGAAGGCGGCCTGAGCGCGGCTGCGGCGGAGGAGGGGAGTCCGCTCCTCCGCCGGCCCAGGGATACGCGTTTCCGAGGGGCCCAGCCCCGGCCGTTGTCGGGTGCGCGGATCAGGCTGGAATCGGGCCGACCGTATCCGTCAGGTGCCCCGGCACAGGTCCGAGCCCCCCAAAAAAGTCACTTCGCGGTCTCGATCGCGCTGAGCGGCGTCCAGTAGCAGCGATCCTGCCCGCTCGTCGGGGCGAGACATCCGTAGGTCACCGTCCGGTTCTCGAGCCGGACCGCTTCGCCGAGCTTCCACGACCGGCACTCGCCGCTGGCCAGGCTGCTCTTCAGGAGCTGCCCGAACGCCACCTCTTCGCCGGCCATGACCAGCTTGAACAAGCGATCGGTGACCTCCGGGGCGTGGCAGCCGAACCGCTCCTGGACGATGGTTTCGGCGCGCGCGTCCCGGGGCAGGGACACCATGACGGCGAGGGCGGCGAAGGCGGAAAGGAGGATGCGCATGGGCCAAGGATAAGCGCCGACCGCCGCCTGTCGAGCCCTCGGACCGGGGGCGCCATGCGGGGGAAAGCCGCGCCCGCTACCGCTTCTCGTCCCGCTTCACCGCCTGCCAGGCGGCCTCCATGGCGGCGAGATCCGAACGGCCGAGCGCCCCGCCCGCAGACGTCAGGTGCTCCGCCATGGCGGCGAAGCGGCGCTCGAACTTGGCGGTTCCGTCGCGCAGCGCGGTCTCGGGATCGATCCCGGCATGCCGGGCGAGGTTGGCCACCGAGAACAGCAGGTCGCCGATTTCCTCCGACAGGGCCTGCGGATCGCCGGCTGCGAGGGCCTCGGCGACCTCGTCGGTCTCCTCCCGGACCTTGTCGATCACCTGCGCGGCGTTGCCCCAGTCGAACCCATAGGACGCCGCCCGCCGGGAGATCTTTTCCGCTCGGGCCAGGGCCGGCAAGGCACGGGCGACGCCGCCGAGGGGATCCGGGTCGCCGGTGGCCGGATCCCGGGTCGCCCGCTCCTGCGCCTTGATCGCGGCCCACTGCGCCTCGACTTGGGCCGGGTCGCGCAGGGCCGAGCCCGCTTGGAGGGGGGTGCCGTCCGGCTTGAACACGTGCGGGTGGCGCCGGATCAGCTTGTCGCCGATCGCCCGGGCCACGTCGTCGAACGCGAAGACGCCCTCTTCCTCGGCCATCCGGGCGTGGAACACCACCTGGAGCAGAAGGTCGCCGAGTTCGTCGCGCAGGTCGTCCCGGTCGCCCCGCGCCACCGCGTCGGCGACCTCGTACGCCTCCTCGATCGTGTAGGGCACGATGGTCGCGAATGTCTGCCGGACATCCCAGGCGCAGCCGGATTCGGGATCGCGCAGGGCGGCCATCAGGCGCAGGAGCCTGCCGAGGGAGGCGGGCTCGACGGCGACCGGGGGCCCGGGCCGGCTTGAATCGCGTGTGTCGGTCATGCCCGCCGGGTTAGAGCAGGATGCGGGACAAGGAAATCCGGCCGTCCGGAGCGGACGTCCGGTCAGACCCGGGCGTCGCGTTCGCGGACCTGCTCGGCCTGCAGCTCGCTGAGATAGCCGGTCAGGCGGCCGGTGACGCCGGGGTCGGCGCATTGGACCCAGAGCGGAGCCGGCAGCGCCCGCGCGGGCAGCCGCCGCAGGAAGGCCTCGGCCGACCGGGCCGCCTCCCGCTCCGAGGTGGCGGCCAGTAGCCGGGCCCCCGCCCGGGTACCGATCAGGATCGCAATCGTGGCCATGGACACCCTCACATCGCATCACTAACCCCGCGAGCGGCCCTCGCGTTGCCTGGACCGGGGCCGGCGCCGATGCCGTTGTACAGGCCGCCGTCGATGCAAGCCGTCGACAACGAGATCCCAATCCGGCCCTTGCAGAACCGGGGAACCGACACCACCTCTGCAATCGTCGCCGGGGCCGCGCATCGCGGGTCGGTGGCTCCCTCGAGTTCGAATCGCGAACCAGCCGCCCGGCGCAAGCCGGAGCCGTCTTCGCAATGCCGGCAAAAGGGTTGTTGACAGGGGAATGCGGGGCGTCTTATACGGCGCCTCCCGACGCGGTGCCCAAGCAAAGGCGAGCCGGTCGGACGGACTTTCCGAAGATCTCAGTAGGACTTGACCGGGGCAGCCTGGTGGTTTACTGGTCTCTTCAAGGTACTGGCG
>NZ_VRVA01000240.1:0-3279 GCF_008039945.1 Methylobacterium sp. WL64 | reverse complement strand
CCTGGCGCGACCGGCGGGCCCCCGCGCTCGCGCCAGGCGATCCGCAGGGTCCGGCCGCCGCCGGGGCAGGCCTCCAGGGTCCAACCCAAGGACGCCCGCCCGGCCGGGACCGAGAGGGCGCCGTACTTGACCGCGTTGGTGCACACCTCGTGCAGGATCATCGTGAGCGCGAGCGCCATCTCGGGCGGCAGCCGCAGGTCCGGTCCGGCCAGGGCGATGCGCCCTGCCTCGGGCCCCTGGAAGGGACGCAGGGCCTGGCTGGCGATCCCCCGCAGGTCGGCGCTCAGCCAGCTCTCGCGGGTCAGGACGTCGTGGGCGCGCGACAGGCTGAGCAGCCGGGCCTCGAAGGCCTCGCGCCCCGCCGCCGCCGTGTCGCCGAGATCCTTCAGGCTCTGCGCCGCCATCGACTGCACGGTGGCCAGGGTGTTCTTCACCCGGTGGTTCAACTCGTCGATCAGGAGGCGCTGGGCCTCCCCGCGCCGGGCGAGCTCGTCCGCCGCCCCGGTGAGGGCGTCCGCGATCATCGCGCCCTCGCGCACGATCGCCCGGGGCAGCGGCGGCAGGGGCCCGTCGCGGCCCAGCGCCCCGGCGGCCGCAGCCAGATCCCGCAGCGGCCGGGCGATCAGGCCGGCGAGCAGCCACGCGAGGACGGCCGCGGCGAGGGCCACGGCGCTGCCCGCGGCCAGGATGTTCCAGCGCAGGGCCGCCACCGAGGCCAGGGCCCGGTCCGCGCTCTGGCGCACCACGACCCGCCAGCCGAGGCCGGGATAATCGCGCTCGCCGTTCGTGCGCGCGCTCGCGCTGAGATACCCGGCGGCGGCGTCGGGCCAGGGTCCGACCCGGCTCGTGCCCTGCGGGTCGAGGGCGCGCCCGCCGGACAGCACGGTCTCGGGCAGGCGGTTGCCCTGGAGGGGCGGCGGTCCGAGCAGCACGGTGCCGTCGTGGGACAGGATCAGGATCTCGGCGCCGCCGCGATGGCTCCGGAGCGAGCCTTCGAGGGTGCGCGCCATATCGCGCGCCCAGACCCAGTCGAGATGCGCGGCCAGCACCCCGAGGAGGCGCCCGTCCGGGTCCCTGACCGGGGCGGCGAGGTCGAGGAGGCGAAGAGGCTCGTGGAATGGCGGCTCGTGGATGGCCGGCCCGTGAACCGCCGGCGCCAGCACGGCCTGCAGAAGCTTGGCCGGGTGCACGTCCCCCACGAACGGCCGCTCGCGGGCCGCCTGGAAATAGGTGCGGCCGGAGACGTCCGCCCCCTCCAGCGCGCCGATGCTGGTGACTGCGACCCGCCCGTCCGGGTCGATCAGCCCGATGATCGAGTAGGCCGGGTAGGTCTCCTGGAGGCGCCGCATCACGGCGCGCTTGGCGTCGGTCCCGGCCCCGGGATCGCGCAGGCTGTCTGAGGTGGCCGCGATCTGGATGTCGCGCCAGCGCTCGAACATGTCGAGATCGAGGCTGCGCGCCATCTGTCCGGCGATCTCGGCGAGCTGGCCGCCGACCTCGGCCTCCAGCCGGCGCGTCGCCTCGCGGCTCACCAGGATGGCCAGCGCCAGGGCGGCGAGGAACCCGAGCGTCCCGAAGCCCAGGGCCAGCGCGAGACGCAGCCGCGGCACCTTGGGTGTCCGGCGGCCGGAATCGGCCAAGCCTCCGGGACTGGCTTGCGATCCCGACGCCGCTGCAGGGCCCGACCGGGCGACCGCTCGCATCCGCTTCCCCCGGCCCGGTCGGTCCCCCCGGGTCGAGGCGGGTCGCGTCCCTGCCCGCCCGTCTCAGCACGCGCGGGAGGGCTCAGCAAGACCGTATCGCGACCTGAGCCGCGGTTCGTGCAACTGCATGTTGCGGCGATGCATCCGTGCACCGCAGCCTTTCGTTCGCGACCGCACGCGACCGCACGCGACGCCCCGTCGCCGAGCCTCAGCCCCCGAGCAGCGCGTGCGCGGCCCGCACCAGGATCCCGTCCGGCCGGCGCAGCTCGCCCAGAACCGAGAAATGCTCGGCGCCCGGCACCGGCAGCAGGGGACCCGGCGCGTGGGCCGCGGCCCGCAGGGCGTGCAGGTTGCGGGCGTCGTGGATCAGGGCCGGCAGCTCGCGGCTCCCGTAGGCGAGGCAGAGCGGCTTGCCCACCACCGGACGGCGCAGGGGCGACAACGCCTCGACTTCCGCCTCCGTGAGGTTGAGCTTGTCGTCGAGGGTGGTCTGGCGGATCGGCGCGAGGTCGTAGACCCCCGAGATCGCGAGCCCCGCGGCGATCGCCGGATGACCGAGCTGGAGTGCGGTCAGCAGCCCGCCCGCCGACCAGCCCGCCAGGACCAGGGGGCCGCCGATCCCATGCGCGGGGCCGTGCGCGCCGATCCAGTCCAGCGCCGCGCCGATCTCGGCCGCGATCCGGGTCAGGCTCGCCTCCGGGGCGAGGGTATAGCCGACCATCGCCACCGACCAGCCGGCGGCGTTCGGCCCCTCGGCGAAGCAGGCGAACAGCTCGCGGGCACCCCGCTGCCAGTAGCCGCCGTGGAGGAAGACCAGGCCGGGCGCCGAGGCGTCGCGGGCCGGGTAGAGGTCGAGGGCGTTGCGGGGGCCGGTTCCGTACGGGATGTCGAGGCCGGCCGGATGCCTGGCCCGGTAGGCGGCCGAGGCGGCGTCGCGGGCGGCCACCTGGGCGGCGCTGTCGGCGACCGCGCGGGTGTTGTCGTAGCAGGCGCTGCGCGCGTCCCGGTCGAGCTCGGCCCAGCGGCGGCGCGGGTCGGCTTGGGTCGGATCGTCCAGGCGGAACGTCAGAGCCATCGTGGGTTGTCTCCCAACCTCCTGCCACACCATGCCAGCCCGCCCGACCCGGGTCGAGGCCGGGTTCAGGGAGCGGTGCCGGGAGCGGTGCCGTGATCCTGCGCGCCGATCGCCCGCAGGGCGGCGCGGGCCACCGCCACGTCCTGGTCGCTGGCGCCGGACCCGACCCCGATGCCGCCCAGGCAGGCGCCGTCGATCACGATCGGCAGGCCGCCGGGCAGGTTGGTCAGCCGCCCGCCGGTGGCGAGGCCGACCGTCACGGCGAGGTCGGCGGCGAGCCCGCCGGTGGGCGCACCGTTCGAGGCGGCGGTGACCGCCTTGGCCAGCGCGCTCTCCCGGGACAGCAGCTTGGCGCCGTCCATGCGCAGGAAGGCGAGCAGGTTGCCGTCGGCATCGACCACGGCAACGACCTCCGGCACCCCGATCGCCTCCGCGTGGGCGACGGCCGCCTGGAGCGCGATGAGGGCCGCCGCGTGGGTGAGCCGGGCGGCGGGGCGGGTG
>NZ_VRVA01000239.1:0-3393 GCF_008039945.1 Methylobacterium sp. WL64 | reverse complement strand
TGCCCACCCTCGGGCCGATCGCCCGTCCCCGCGGCGAGCTCCGGGACAGGCTTCGGGACAGGTTTGGGGGCCGGCTTTGGGACAGGCTTCGGGACTGGCTTGGGGGCCGGCTGTGGGTGCGTCCCCGGGACCCGGCGGGAAAAGCTTCACAAGGGTGTCACGGTGGGATTAGATGAACACCTTATGGACAGGGCCTTTTCGTCGTCACGCGAAAGGGTTCGGCCGGCTCCGAAGCCGGTCCGGCCCGGCCGCGTTCCGGTTGCTACCGCACCGACTGGCGCCTTCGCGCGCCGGCCCGCCGCCCTGTTGCTCCTTCCGCCTCTCCCGCCGAGCCGACGCCCCGTCCGCCGGCCCGTCCTGCACCGGCCCCCGGCTGCGTCGGACGGGCCGGTGGGGCGACGGCGCGTTCCCGCGCGTTACACGCGTCAGAGATAGTCTGAAGAGTCGCGCCGATGATGGATCTCCAAACCCTCGTCCTGAACGCGGATTATCGGCCGCTCTCGTACAATCCGCTCTCGCTCTGGTCGTGGAAGGACGCCTTCACGGCCCTGTTCCTCGATCGCGTCACCTTGGTGGCGAGCTACGACGTCGAGGCGCGCTCGCCCTCGCGGGCGCTGCGGGTGCCGAGCGTGGTGGCGCTGAAGAACTACGTGACGCTGGCCCGCAGCCCCGCCTTCACCCGCTACAACATCTACCTGCGTGACGGCTTCAGCTGTCAGTATTGCGGGTTGCGGCTGCCCTCGGGCGGCCTGACCTTCGACCACGTGGTGCCGCGCTCCCGGGGCGGCCTGTCGAGCTGGGAGAACGTGGTGGCGGCCTGCTCGCCCTGCAACCTGCGCAAGGCCAACCGCACCCCGCAGGAGGCCGACATGCCGCTCGCCACCGAGCCGCGCCGGCCGACCCGCTACGAGCTGCACCACCGGCAGCCCGAGTTCGACCACCGCCAGTATCACCACACCTGGCTCGACTACCTGTACTGGGACAGCGAACTGGAGAGCTGAGACTGATTCACCAAGCCGGCCCGCGGCGGGGCGGCTCGTTGTACATCGGGACGTTGTGGTTGCGGGGCAGGTAGCCCCGGACGATCACGGGCGGCGGCACGGCCGCCAGGTCGGGCCGCACGCGGACGACGCGCCGGAGGCGGGGCGGATCGAAGCCGCGATCCTCGGGCCAGGCGGAGGCCGGGGCGGGAGCGAGGGCGGCGAGCAGGATGGTCGCGAGCATGGCCCGCGCGCGTGTCGGCCGTCGGGCGGAGCAGGGCGCTGTCATGGTCGGTCTCCGGCCGGCATCGGGGCGATCAGAACTTGAGGGCCGCGCCGCCACGGATGGTGTTCAGCTCGGCACGGTGCCCGTTGAAGCTCTGGAACAGCACGTACTGGTACTCGCCCCGCAGCAGGATGTTGGGCGTGATCGCGTATTCGAGGCCGAATCCTAGGGCGACGCCGCCGATCGTCTTGGTCTTGGCGTTGGCCACCAGCGTGCTCGGGCCGTACGGAATGGTCTGGGCGCCCTGTCCGGCCGGGGTCGACCGGTTCAGCGGGAAGTTTTGGTTGAAGCTGGCATAGCCGTGATTGTAGACGGCCGCCGGCAGGCCCGTGGTCAGGGCTTGGTTGGCCGCATAGGTCGTAGCGCCGTAGCCGTAATTCTGGACCGCGACGGTGTCGTTGATCGTCACCCGGCCGACCGCGAGGCCTCCGGTCACGTAGGGCAGCAGGTTGCCGAAGGCGTAGCCGGCCCGGGCGCGGATGCTGCCGTAATCGTCGATCCGCGTGTTCGACGTACCCGAGAGATTGACCGATTCGGAATTGCCCGCGGCCGTCGTCATGATCCGGCTGATGCCGTTGGTCGACCAGCTGTTCATGTCCGCGTGCGTGTAGTCGGCCTCGATACCCAGGACGATCTCGTCGAACTGGATGTTGTAGCCGGCAAACGCACCGAAGCTGGCGCTCTTCACGCGGGTCCCGGGCAGCGACAGAAACTTCGAGACGCCGAACTCGCTCTCGACCGCGCTGTAGCTGAAGTCTTGCGCGAGGGTCGATTGCAGGGCATCGCGCTGCGCCAGGCCGCCCGACGTATACCCGCCATGGCCGCCGACATACACGCCGCTCCAGTCGAGCACCGGAGCCGGGACCGGGTCGTAATCGGCGCCGCGCAGGTAATCGTAATCCAGGTCGGCGGCCCGGGCGGTGCTCGCGCCGCAGAGGCCGAGGATCGCCAGCAGCGGCAGGGTGACGGTGCGCATCGGGATCGTCCTGGAACTGCGAGACGGACGGCAGATCGGGCCTCGATGCAGAGATAGTTGGGTAACCTTAAGCGTCCGTTATTTCAGAGCTCTTCGCGCGTCCCGTTTCGATCATTGCGACTTGGATCAAACTATCCGGCAGCCCGATTCTGGTCTCCCACTCCTCCCGTTCCGCCGAAGCCCGGTCGCAAAACGAAAAACGGCGCGGAGGACATCCGCGCCGTCGGCCGTCAGAGCGTTGAGAAAAAAATCAGTACTTGCGGACCAGCGGTCCGGGGATCGGCTCCGGCATCAGCGGCGGCAGGGGCGCCGCGACGAGGCCGCCGAGGTAATAGCGCAGGCCGATCTTCACGTCGTGCGCCTCGATGTCCTTCACCTTGATCGCCTGCAGGCTGCCGGTGCAGCACGGCACGAAGCCCGGGCCGGTCTCGGCCTTGCCGAGGTTGAGGTAGCGGTACGCCACCTCGACCTTCAGGGCGTCGCTGACGTCGTAGGCGAGACCGGCATGCAGCGCCCAGGCGAAGCTGCCGTTGGTCTTGCTCTTGTAGAACTTGCTGCCGCTGTTGGTGTTGTACACCGGGTTGCCATTGTTGTCGTAGACCGGCGCGTAGTTGTAGTACGCCTGCCCGCACTTGCAGTCGTAGATCGGATTGCCGTAATCGTAGGCGTAGGTCGGGCTGGTAAATTGCTGGTTCGTCGAATAGCCCGAGACGTGGTTGAAGGCGTAGCCGACGCCGCCGCCGATGAACGGCGTGATGCCGTACCAAGTGCCGAGGTCGAAATACGCGTTGGCCAGCACCACCGCGGAATCGAAGTTGCTGGACGACTTGTTGACCCCGTAGGAGCCGAGGCCGTTATCGAACTCGGGGCCCTTGTAATACTCGCTGCCGCGCAGGCCGGTGGAGTAACGATACTCGCCGGTCACGTCGCCGCGCAGGAACGGGGTGAACTGATAGCCGACGCCGACGCCCGCAAACCCACCGCCGCCGAGCTCGTTGCCGAACGACCGGTTGGATTCCGGGTAGCCGGTGTAATCGTAGGCGGCGCTGTATGTCGGCCGCGTGTAGACGCTCGCGCCGACGTCGCCGCGCAGGTACCAGCCGCCGCCGACCTCGATCGGGGGCGGAGGGGGCGGCGGCGGAGGCGGGGGC
>NZ_VRVA01000023.1:0-65676 GCF_008039945.1 Methylobacterium sp. WL64 | reverse complement strand
GGGTGAGATCGGGGGCGGCCGGGGCGCTCGCACAGGCGGCGAGGGCGGCGGCGGCGAATCCGGCGAGGGTCACGGAGCGGGTTACGCGAACGAGGGAAGACATGATCTGAGGCACTCCCGGACAGACCTCCGTCCGCGGAACGCACTGGTCCGCGGCGGGAGGATGCCATACGACACGGGGCCGGCCCGCATCGCGGGACCGCCCGCGACCCGGTCTGAGCCGGGATCGTGCTGGAAGCTCGGCCGCACCGTGGCGGCATCGTGGGCCAAGCGTGGCCGTTTCGCGTCGGCCGAGCGCCGTTTTAAAGGATGTCGACCCTGACCCCCGCCGCCCGCTGCTCCGCCGCCATCGAAGTCCTGACCGATATCGCGGAGCGCCGCCGCCCCGCCGCCGACGCGCTGAAGGATTGGGGCCTCGCCCACCGTTTCGCCGGCTCCGGCGACCGGGCCGGAATCGCCAGTCTGGTCTACGACGCCCTGCGCCGGCGGGCTTCCGCCGCCTGGATCATGGATTCCGAGGCGCCGCGCGCCGTGCTGATTGGCTCCCTGCGGCTGCAGCAGGGGCTCGCCGCCGCGTCTGTGGCCGCGCTGTTCTCCGGCGAGCGCTTCGCCCCCGAGCCGCTGAGCGACGACGAGCGCGCGCGCCTCGAATCCGGCACGTTGGACGAAGCCCCGCCCGAAGTGCCCGGCGATGCCCCGGCCTTCGTGCTGCCCGAGCTGGAGGCCGCGCTGGGCGACGACCTGATCCCCGAATTGAAGGCGCTCGCCCGGCGCGCGCCCCTCGATATCCGGGTCAACGCCCTACGGGGCAGCCGTGACGACCTGATGCCTGCGCTGAGCGGCTTCGATGCCGCCCCGACCCCGCACGCGCCACTCGGCGTCCGGATCCCGATCGGCGCTGACGGCCGCGGCCCGGCGCTCCACGTCGAGGCCGAGTTCCTGGACGGCTGGTATGAGATCCAGGACGAAGGCTCGCAGCTCGCCGCCCTCCTGGTGGATCCGCACGCGGGCGAGACCCTCGTCGACCTCTGCGCCGGCGGTGGCGGCAAGACCCTGGCGCTGGCCTCCCAGACCCGTAACGGCGCCCGCCTGATCGCCACGGACGGCGATCCGCGCCGGCTCGCGCCGATCCACGAGCGCCTGCGCCGCTCCGGGGCCGCGGCCGAAGTCCGGACACCGCGCAGTGGCAAAGCCCGCGCCGACGTGCTGGAGGATCTGGACGGCCAGATCGACCGGGTGCTGGTCGACGCACCCTGCACCGGCTCCGGGACTTGGCGGCGCAACCCGGATGCCAAGTGGCGGCTGCGGCCCGGCAGCCTGGCCCTGCGCATCGCCGAGCAGTCCCAGGTCCTCGACCGCGCAGCCAAGCTGGTCCGGCCCGGCGGGCGGATCGTCTACATCACCTGCTCGCTCCTGCCCGCGGAGAACGACGCGGCGGTGGCCGGGCTGCTGTCCCGCTGGCGTGGCCGCTTCGATGCCGTGCCGGCCGAGACCGTGCTGGCGGCGGGACCGCCAAGCCTCGCATCCTCTGTTCGCAAGACGGAACACGGCCTGCAGATGACCCCGCTGCGGACCGGCACCGATGGCTTCTACGTATCCGTGATCACCCGGCGCGCCTGAGGACGCGCCTCTCCGGAACCGTCCCCGCGTCCCACGACGTTGGGCGAGGAATGTTTCAGGAGAGCGCCATGCCCGAGTCCGCCCGTCCCGCCATCCGGGCCCTGTCCTGAGCGACCCCCGGGACCGGTCCATGAATCTCGACCGCCGCCTGCTGCTCGCAGGCTTGACCACCGCTTTCGGCCTGCGCGCGGCAAAGGCGCAGGAAAAGCCGCCGGAGCCGGCGCCCCACGAGGCGATCCGCGCGCTGCCGCGCTCGCTGCCCGGGGCGGACCTGCAGGTGATCGATCTGTGGCCCGGCCAGCCTCCGGGGGGCGGCAGCGGGCCCGATCCGGACGGCTACCGCTATGTCGAGGGCCGCTCGGGCGACGTCACCCGGGTGGCCAAGCCATGCCTGCTGGCGATGCGGCCGGCCAATCCCAACGGCGCAGCGATCATCGTGGCGGCTGGCGGCGGCTACCAGTTCATCGCGCTCGGCAACGAGGGCGTGCCGGTCGGGCGCGTCCTCAACGCAGCGGGGATCACAGTCTTCCTGCTGGTCTATCGTCTGCCCGCGGAGGGCTGGGGCGCAGGCCCAGACGCACCGCGGCAGGACGCGCAGCGGGCGCTGCGGCTGGTGCGGGCGCGGGGCTCGGAATACGGGATCGACCCCGCCCGGGTCGGCGTACTGGGCTTTTCCGCGGGCGGCCACCTGATGGGCGAGACCGCGGTCGGCACCGCCAGCGACCTTTACACCCCGGTGGACGAGGCCGACGAGCAGCCGGTGCGCCCGGTCCTGGCCGGGCTGATCTATCCTGTCATCACCATGGGTAAGCCGTTCGACGGCACCGCGACGCGGCGGATCCTGGTCGGCGACGAGGTCACCCCGCTCGAGATGAAGACCTACTCGGTGGACCTCCAGGTCGGGCCGCAGACGCCCCCGACCTTCCTGGTCCAGGCGATCGACGATCCGGTGGCGGTGGCCGATCACCCGCTGCTGATGTTCGCGGCTTTGCGGAGGGCGCGGGTGCCGGCCGAGCTGCACCTGTTCGAGCGCGGTGGGCACGGATTCGGGCTCGGCGCCCCGGGTACGCCGGCTGCCGCGTGGCCGGGCCTGTTCCTGGCCTGGATCCGCCTGCACGGCTTCCTGAACCGGTGAGCCGAGGATCAGTCCGCGCGCAGTCGGGGAAGCTTGGCGACCTTGGGGCGGTTGGTGCGGAACTGGCCGCGCTCCACCGCCACGAACACCACGATGACGATGGCGACGATGCTGAGCCACCAGATCGCCGTGAGGCCGACACCCAGGCAGGCGACCGTGAAGGCGGCGGAGAAGCACCCCATCGCTCCCGGGATCAGGGCCGGGATGTCCCGGCCGGCCCGGCGGATCGAGGCGTAGAGCGCGAAGGCGGCGGCCAGCGCGCCGACGATCCCGAGTTCGTACCAGAACTCGAACAGGGCCGTGGTCGGCGCGTTCAGCGGCAGCATGCCGACCAGGCGCCCGCGCAGTGCCGTCTCGAAGCCGTGGCCGGTGATCAGCCGCACCGGATCGGTGGTCACCACCTTCTGCCAGCTCTTCAGTGACAGCACCGCGGGCGAGAGGGGCCCGAACATCGCCGCGCCGATCGGCCGGGCCAGGAACGGCAGCAGCGGCGCCACGGCGAGCAACGCGGCCGACAGGGTCGCGGTCAGCATCACGCCGAGCTTCGGCCGGTAGCTCGTCACCGCGAAGGCCAGCGCACCGACCGCCAGCGCAGCGATCTGGGTGGCGTCCGGCTGGACCGTCAGCGCCAGGGCGACCAGCAGCGCGAGTCCGAGCGCCTCGCGGTCACGCCGCCGGGATCGCAGCCAGGCGAGCCCCGGCCAGACCAGAAGAATCAGCAGGATCAGGCCGCGATCGAGGGCCCCGTCGTCGTCGATGCCGGGCGGCGCCATGTGCGCCCCGAACAGCCCAAGCACGATCGCAACGATCGCGCCCGCGACGAGCCCGAGTGGCAGCAGGTAGAGATTGGCCGAGCGCATCCGGTCGGGCAGGGCGAAGTAGCCGAGCAGCGCCAGCCCGATCGTCGCCGCGAGGTTGGCCAGACGCTCCACGGCCGGGCCGAGGAACGGCGTCCAGGTCAGCGACAGCACCGACCACAGCACCACCAGCATGCCGGCCAGGAAGGCCGGCGCCGTGAGCAACCGGGACACGCCCGGCCGGACCGGCCGCTGGCGCCGGTCGATCGCGCTGGCGATGATCAGCAGCACCACGGCGATCGGCGCCAGGATCACGGTGGCGCGGCGGGCGACCTGCGCCAGCACCGGCAGGATGACGAACAGGCCGAAGAAGCCGACGCGCCGCAGCAGGGCGGCGGCGTCGAGCGCCGGATCGATCGTGGTGGAGTTCGACGCCCGCGGCATCTTGCGCCTTCTCTCGGACCGAGATGGCCGGATCACGCTCGATACGCAAGCTCCGCGCAAGCCGCTGTAGACCCTGAGCAACACTCCCGGTTCAGCGCGTCGCGCCGGTGGCGGATCAGGCCGTCCGGGTCGCTGTTCGCGGGCGCTTGCGGGCGAACCGCAGGCCGACATCCGAGAGCACGCGCCAGCCGCCCCAGGCGGTCAGGAACCCGATCAGACCGGCGGCGAGGCCGTCGGCATTGGTCGGCACAGCCGGGCTGAAATCCTGGTAGGCAGCCTGCGCTACCGGCACGTCGGGGTCGCGCAGCATCGCCACCACCTTGCCGAGCGGGCTCGTCGCCGAGGCGAGGGCCTGCTCCTGCGCGCTCAATCTTGCCAGCCGAGAGATGTCGGCCTGTGCGGCATCGCCGCGCCGGGCCACCAACTGGTCAGGGTTGGTGCGCAGCCGATCGACCGCGCCGTCTCGGGTGGTGCCGGAGGCCTGCGCGTCCGATTCGAGCACCGCCACCTGACGGCGCAGCTCGTCCACCGCGCCACCGAGGCGCTGCGCGTATTGCTGCGCGAATTCGGGGGCCTGGGCGGCGATCACGCCGCCGAGCAGGCCGAGGGCGAGGCCGAGAGTGCGGAACACGCGGAACACGTCAGACCCTCCGGGTCGGAGACAGGACGCGGCCTAAAAAGCATGGCTTCGGCCGATAACCAAAAGAACGGGGCACCGGCAGATCACGCTGGCAGGGTCAGCAGGCCGGCCTGGCCGTCGGCGCAGCCGAACAGCATGCGGTTGCCGCGTGCGTCCCAGGCGAGTGCCGTGATCCCGCTGCCCGGCACGGCGCGCCGCACCAGCAGCTCCGAGGCGTCGGTGAAGCGCACCAGCAGGATGCAGCCATCCTCGTAGCCCACTCCCAGGACCGGCGCCTTGGGGTGGAACGCGACCCGCGTCACCCGGGCGGGGCGGACGCCGCATTCCCGCGGCGCCTTGCCGGTGGGGCCTTCCTTCGAATCGAACGGCCAGACGATCGCAGCCTCGGCGCCTCCGGTGGCAAGCCAGTGCCCATCGGAAGACCAGGACACGGAGCGGACCTTGCCAGGATAACCCGACATCCGCATGTGGCCGCGATCCGGCTGCAGGCGCCAACCGTGCAGCGCGTTCTCCTGCATGGTCGAGACCACGAAGCGGCCGTCCGGTGACCACGTGACGTCGATATGCGAGCCCTTCCAGCTCACGACCTCGGCGGGCGTCTCGAGATTCGGGAACCAGAGGCTGACGCCGTTGTAGTGGGCGACGCCGAGCCGGTAGCCCTTCGGGGCGAAGACCAGCCCCCGGGCCGTCGAGGGCGCCGTGAAGCTGCGCTCCCGGCCCTTGGCATCCCGGGCCACCACCGCGCGTCCGGCCGACCAGGCCACGGCGCCGTCCGGATGCAGCGCCAGAGCGTCGATCCAGGCACCGCCCTTGGCCGCGCCGAGCTCCTGTACGGCGCCACCGGCCCGGATCTCGACGACCCGGCCGTCGTCGCCGCCCGTGACGAGGCGGTCGCTGCTCCCGGCCGCCACCAGGATCCCGCTGTCGGGATGGGCGGCGATCCGGGTCAGCGCGTCCCCCTGCATGAGGGCCACGGTGCCGTCGCCGAGCGCCAGGGCGGGGGCGTCCTTCAGGAACTGCGCCGCGACCACGTGGGCGCCCGCCTCCAGCGGCGCGACGTGTTCGGTGAGGGACGGATGGCTGACGGAATCGCTCATGGAAACTCGACCTTCGTGGTCCTCTGGCCGGCGCGCAGGACCAGGAACGCGGTGATCAGCGCGAGCACCCCCGAGACCGCCGCCGGCGCGATCAGGGCGTAGAGGGCGAACGCATCGTAGGCCAGCGCCCCCAGGAAGGCGCCCAGCAACAGGGACAACCAGACCAGCCCGTCGCCGATCCAGCCGAGCGGGTCGCCCGTGCGTGTCAGCGCCCGGGCGATCTTCTGGCCCAGGCTGAACAGGGCTCCGGTGACGAAGGTGGTACCGGCCCGGAAACCCTGCACCTGCGCCAGCACGGCGTTCTGCGCGCCCATGGCCACGGCTACGAAGAACGCGGCAAGGCCCAGCTCGGGGGAAGCGAGACCGAGCGCCAGGCCGCCCAGGATCAGCAGCGATTCGTAGGCGAGCACCACCGGGGTGCTCCAGCGCGACGGCACCAGGATCGCCAGGCCGCTGCCCAGGACCGAGCCGGTCAGGAACGCGGCGATCAGAATCGCCGGCATCACCATCTTCTGCAGCTTCGCCTCGGCGCCGAAGACCGCGAATTGCGTGGTGTTGCCGCTCATGAACGAGGTGTACAGGCCGCCCAGCCGCACGAAGCCCAGCGCATCGACGTATCCCGCCAGCCCCGTGAGGAGCAGGCCGGTGCCCAATTGCCAGGAGCGGTTCACGGATCAAGCCTCCCGCAGCATCCCGGTAACGAGCCATTAACCATTTCGGCCACTCCGTTCATCTGCGCAGGGGCGGGGTTAACGGGCCGTGCACCAAGTCCGGGCAATTCGATGCAATCACGGCGAACGCCGGGGCGCAGGGGCCCGTTGCTCCTTCGATCCGGCACGGGGCTCCAGCGCCCCCGCCGGGTGAGTGGGAGTTGCGTCATGATGCCGTTCGTCGCCGCCTTCGCCTGCCCGTCCATGCCCGCCCTGGATTCGGCCGCCGCCACCATCCTGGTGGTCGAGGACGAGCCGACCGTCTGCGAGCTCGCGGCCGAAGCGCTTCTCGAAGAGGGATATCGGGTGCTCACCGCCGCGGATGCCTGGGAGGCCGAAGCGATCCTGGCACGGGAGAGCGTCGACATGCTCTTCACTGATATCGACCTCGCCCGCAACACG
Organism: Methylobacterium sp. WL64; assembly: GCF_008039945.1. NCBI lineage: Bacteria > Pseudomonadati > Pseudomonadota > Alphaproteobacteria > Hyphomicrobiales > Methylobacteriaceae > Methylobacterium > Methylobacterium sp. WL64. The sequence continues at coordinate 58,831 of NZ_VRVA01000023.1, read as the reverse complement.
AACGGGCTGGCGCTGGCACGCCGGGCCCGCAGCGTCTGCCCGGACCTGCCCGTCATCTACACGTCCGGCGGGCGTGCCTGCCTGTCGCCCGCCGACGCCGTCTCCGAATCGGTGTTCGTTCCGAAGCCGTACCGCCCCAGCCAGCTCGTTGCGCTCACGAACGACATCCTGCGCGCCGCGCACCATCCCCATCACGCCTGACCCACCCCAAGGAATCCCGCCATGCGGCCCCCCCTCTTCGCCACCGGTCTCGCCTTCGCCCTCGCGGCCGTCGCCGTGCCGGCCCGGGCCGCGTGCGACGTGAAGGGCGCGCAGATCGAGGAGGGAATCGCGGCCAAGAAGGAACTGCGCGAGGACGCCAACGCCCAGACGGTGCGCGACCTGCGCACGCTGCGCGACGCGGCGATCGTGCTGGAGACCTACAAATTCCCGGGCGAGTGCGAGGTGCTGCTCGGCATCGCCAAGTCGCTGCTCTCCAATCCCGACAAGACGATCGTGCAGGGCGGCAACACCGACGAGGACGAGGCCGAGAGCCTGGTCGAGGCGCGCGAGCCCAAGGCGAAGACACCGGCGGACGAGAAGGCAGCGGCTCCGAAGACGGCTCCCAACGCGAATTGAAGCCGGGAGTCACCCCGCGCAGCAGCGATCGACGCTTCCTCCGACGACCGACCACACCCCGGAGCGCTACAAAGCCTCGAACGTGGCCTTTGGGGTTTCACGGGTGGCTGGGGTCCAGAAGGTTTGGTGTAACTATCTCGCCGCCGGATTAGGGCGGCGGCGCAACACACCGGAGACGGACTCCTACCGCTCCTCCGCAGCACTCGCGCCGGCCTTGGCGCGGGCCAGCGCACGGCCGAGCTTGGCGGCGATCTGCGCGCGCAGGATGTCGGCCATCTCGATGTCCACCAGCCGCCAGCTGAAGCCGCGCAGACGGAGCCGGATACGGTTGCGCTCGGCCCGGGGCCCCTCGGGCGGGACCGGAATGACCACCGCCCGGAACCCGCGCATCTCCAGGGCGGCGTAATAGGGCAGGAGTCGTCCTGCATTCCGGATCGCCAAACCCTCCGGCTTCAAGCTGGCGGGGCGATCGATGTCCAGCTTGTCGGGCCAGCCGTTGTCGAGCAGGTCCATCACCGTCTCGGGTGTGACCAGGGTCTCGGCCAGCGCCAGCGCCAGGCCGTACGCGACGTCGTTGAGGCGTTGCCGGTCGCGGGGCTCCAGATCCAGGTCGGTGTCGGAGGCGGTGCGCACCGCCGCGGTGATCTGGCGGACCAGGGACAGCCGAAGGGTCCGGAAGTTCACGTGGCCCTCGATATAGGCCACGTCATGCCGGCGCACGGCCTGAGCCAGGTCGTAGAGCGACCAGAGCGGGCTCACCGTGAAGGCGAGCCACGCCAGCGCGAGCGCGAGCGGAATCGCGAGCCAGCGTACCACCCTACGATCCCCCCCGGGACGTCACGGCTGCGCCGGCGCGGTCGCACCGGTCTCGGCCGCCCAGCCGTCGAGCCCCGAGAAAGCAGCGACCACACCCTCGTAGACCGGGCGCTTGAACGGCACGATCAGGTTCGGCAGCTCGGAGAACCGCGCCCAGCGCCAGGCGTCGAACTCGGCCTTGTGGGCGCCGCCACCGGGGGTCAGCACGTCGATCAGGTCCTCGCTGCCGAGGAAGCCGTAGGCGAACCACTTCTGGGTCTGGCCGCGATAGCGCCCCTTCCAGGCCTGCTTCATCACCGCCGGCGGCAGGTCGTAGGCGAGCCAGTCCGGGATCTCGCCTAGCAGGCGGATCGCATCGGGTGGCACGTTGGTCTCCTCGTAGAGCTCCCGGCGGGCGGCCGCCTCGGGATCCTCGCCGGGATCGATGCCGCCCTGCGGCATCTGCCACATGTACGGGCCGGCGACGTGCTCCGGTCCGGCATCCTTCGTCCGGCGGCCAACGAAGACGCCGCCCGAGGGCGCGATCAACGCGACGCCCACGCAGGGGCGGTAGGGCAGCGCAGCGCCCGAGTCGGAATCTGTGGTCATCGCGGGCGACCATAGGTCAGGCGCAAGTCACGCGGCAACGGCGGCGGCGGCGAAAGCGCGGCCGGGAGGCCGTCAATTCGCCGTGCTGACCCGCTTCTCCACCGCCCCGCGCAGCGCCACGCTCGCCGGCACCAGCCGGATGCCGCGGGTATCGAGGTCCCGCGCCCAGCGCGCGATCCGGTCGACGCCGAGCGCCGAGCCGCTGGCCGTCACGAGGGCGAATCCGGTCGCGCGGGCTCGCGCCTCCGCCTGGCCGAGCGCCGCATCGATGGCGTCGGCCCGCGGAACGGCGTCGAGGACGATCTCCGCCCGGGCGACCGGGGTGCGGCTCTTGTTGGCGAAGCTCGGCTTCGGCCCGGTCCCGTCGTCAAGGAAGCCAAGGCCGCGGGCACCGATCTCACGCAGGATCGGGTCGAAGGCCGGGTCGGCCATCATCTTCGCGCCCATGTAGTTCGCGACGCCGACATAGCCGGGGAAGCGGGCCAGCGACCAGGCGAGACGGTCGGCATTCTCGACCCCCTTGAGGGCGGTGAGCAGCGTCTGGGGCCCGGGATCGCTGTCGGGATAGTCGAACGGCTCCATGGGCAGCTGGAGGAAGACCTCGTGGCCGGCATCCCGCGCCCGGGCGGCGGCGCGCTCCGCCTCGCCGCCGTAGGGCAGGAACGCGAGGCTGATTGCGGTCGGCAGGCGCACGGTGGCGCCAGCCGTGGCGGCCTGCCCGACACCGAGGCCCGTGACCAGGACCGCGATGCGAGGCCCGGTGCCGGGCTCCTCGGCCCGGGCATAGACGTCGAGGGCGCGGGTTCGGCCGTCGCCGAGCTTGGGCATCGTGCCGTGGCGGCCTTGCTCGCTGATGCGCGCATCCGGCGCCGGCGCGAGCCGCGGCGCGCTCGGCGGCGGGACGCGGATCACGACGGCCTCGCTCGGGCTGGAGCCCGGCGGTCGCACCACCGTCACGCCCGACGCGGTCTCGATCTCCTCGGCGGTGCGCTGCTGTGCGCCGCCCGCGTTGACCACCACCACGCCCTGCGGTTCCGGGGCGGCCGCAACCGGGGCGACCACCGGCCGGGAGGCCGGTTCGCGCACCGTGATCGCGACTTCGACGCGCGGCTCGCCGCCACGGGGATCCCCCAAGGCGAGCACGAGCCCGCAGGCCAACAGCATGGCGCCGGCGAGCGCCCCCGCGGCGATCCTCGGCCGGCGCAGCGGCGCGACGAAGCGTGCGAACCGACCTTGGGGCCGCTCCGGCGCCTGCGCCTCCGGCACCCCTAGGGGGCGCGTGAGGATATCGTCGGTGGACTCGGTCAAGCGGCACTCGATGCGGAATCGCGTCCCACGCCCGATAGCAGCGGCGCGTATCCCATCACGTATTGCCGGTCGGTATGGTTAATCTTTTGCTAACATCACTGTTTGGAACGAAAAACCCCGCCCGGCAGGCCTGCCGGACAGGGTGATTTATTTTCGGTGGGTGGAAAGAAATCAGTTCGGCAGGCTGGGCTTCTGCTGCTGGGCGGGGGTGCCGCTGTTGGCGGCGCCCTTCTGGATACCGTGCAGGAAGTCGATGGCCGACAGGAGCTGCTTGTCCTTGGCGGGATCCGGCGGGATGTAGGCGGAGGAGCCGCCGCGCTCGTCGGTATCCTTCTGCTTCAGGTGGCCCTTCAGACCGGCCTCACCCTTGGTCTCGTCCTTACCCTTCAGCTCGTCGGGCACGTCCTGCAGCACCTCGATGTCGGGCTCGATACCCTTTGCCTGGATCGAGCGGCCCGACGGCGTGTAATAACGCGCCGTGGTCAGCCGCAGCGCGCCGGAGCCGCCGAGCGGGATGATCGACTGCACCGAGCCCTTGCCGAAGGAGCGCGTGCCCATGATGGTCGCGCGCTTGTGATCCTGCAGGGCGCCGGCCACGATCTCGGATGCCGAGGCCGAGCCGCCGTTGACCAGAACGACCACGGGCTTGCCCTTGGTCAGGTCGCCGGCCTTGGCCGAGAACCGCTGGGTCTCGTCCGGGTTACGGCCGCGGGTGGAGACGATCTCACCACGATCGAGGAAGCCGTCCGAGACCATCACGGCCTGGTCGAGCAGGCCACCCGGGTTGTTGCGCAGGTCGACCACGTAGCCCTTGAGCTTGTCGGCCCCGATCTCGCCGGAGAGCTTCTCGATCGCCGCGCGCATACCGTCGAAGGTCTGCTCGTTGAACTGGGTCAGGCGGATGTAGGCGACGTCGCCGCCCTCCACCTTGGAGCGCACCGGCTTGATCTTGATCACGTCGCGCGTGAGCGTGACGTCGATCGGGTCCTTCGACTCCTTGCGGGAGATCTTGAGCTTCACGGCTGAGTTCACCGGGCCACGCATCTTGTCGACCGCCTGGTTCAGGGTCAGGCCCTGGACCTGGTCGTCGTCGATCTGGGTGATGATGTCGTTGGCCAGCAGGCCCGCCTTGGCGGCCGGGGTGTCGTCGATCGGCGTGACGACCTTGATCAGGCCGTCCTCCATGGTGACCTCGATGCCCAGCCCGCCGAACTCGCCGCGGGTGGTGGTCTGCATGTCACGGAACGCCTTGGCGTCCATGTAGCTCGAATGCGGATCGAGGGAGGTCAGCATGCCGTTGACGGCCGCCTCGATCATCTTCGACTCGTCGGGCTTCTCGACGTAGTCGGTGCGGACCTTCTCAAAGACGTCGCCGAACAGGCTCAGCTGGCGATAGGTCTCGGCGGAAGCGGCCACGGCCCGCGGTCCCGACAGGAAGTCGGTCTGGGTCGCCACCATGGAGGTGCCGGCACCCAGGAAGGCGCCGAGCATGATCAGGGACGTCTTGCGCATCAGCCGCGAACCTTCTCGCCAAGTATCTTGTCACTGGGGCTCTTCGCCCACCACGGCTCCGGATCGACGGAGCCGCCGTCCTTCTTGAACTCGACGTACAGCGATGGATCGCCTTCGGACCCCGACGGGCCCGCGCCGCCCTCGCCCATGCTGCCCACCGGTTCACCCGCGAGAACGAACTGGCCGACCTCTACGCTAATCTGATCCATCCCCGCCAGCAGAAGATAGTAGCCGTCGCCCGCATCGATGATCAAGAGACGCCCATAGGACCGGAACGGCCCCGCGAACTTGACCCATCCGTCGGCCGGGGAGGCGACCAGCGCCTTCGGCCGCGTCGTGAAGGAGACGCCCCGGGTGATCCCGCCGTTGCCATCGGGCTGGTTGAAGCCCCGCGCCAGCCGCCCGCTCACCGGCCGCGGCACTTCGCCCCGCGCCTCCGCGAAATGCACCTTCGGAGCCAGGCGCGCCGGATCCCGGACCCCGGCCGCGGCGAAACGTTCCTGCGTCACCCGGGCCTCGCGCTCGGCGGCCGCCTTGGCCTCGTCGGCAGAGCGCCGGGTCGCCGCGACCTCGGCCTCCGTGCGGTCGAGCAGGTCCTTGAGGGATTTCGCCTGGGCGCCGAGTTCGACCGCGCGCTTGCGCTCCGCGGTCAGGCCGCCCTCGACCTCCGCCTGCCGGGCGCGCCGGGCGGTGAGCAGAGCCTGCAGGCGCTGCTGTTCCCGGGCCCAGCCGGCGAGATCGTTGGCCAGCCCCTCCTTGTCCTGCGCGATCAAGCCGCGCAGGCGGATCATCTCGGCGAGGTCGGCGGCCAGGGTGTCGACCTCGCCGCGCAGCTCCGGCACCACGGCGCCGAGCAGCATCGACGTGCGGATGACCGCCAGCACGTCCTCCGGGCTCACCAGGACGGCCGGCGGCGGGCGGCGGCCCATCCGCTGGAGCGCTGCCAGGATCTCGGCGACGATGCCGCGGCGGGCGTGCAGGGACCGGCGGATCGCGGCCTCGCTCTCGGTCATCGCCTTCAGGCGGTCCTCAAGGCGGCTCAGCCGGTCCTCGGTCGCCTGCGCCTGGCGTCCGGCGTCCAAAAGGGCGCTGTCGAGCTTGGCACGGTCCGAGCCGATGGCGGCGATCTCGCCCTCGAACTGCGTGCGCTGGCCCGCGCTGGCGGCGAGCGCATCCTGAACGCGCTTGAGATTCTCGGCCCGCCGGTCGCGCTCCTCGTTGGTGCGCTGGATCTTTTCGGATTCCGCGGTCGTGGCTGGCTCCTGGGCCCGCGACGGGACCGCCACGCAGGCCAGGGCGAGCATCAGGGCGGCGCGCAGGGCCGACCGCTGGAGGACACCGCTCTTGGCACCATCATCGATCCGCACGGCGCCCTAGCCCGGCTCGCCGCGGTGATACGGGTGGCCCGCCAGAATGGTCAGGCTGCGATAGATCTGTTCCAGGGCGAGCACGCGCACGAGTCCGTGGGGCAGGGTGGCGGCCCCGAAGGACAGGATCAGCTCCGCCTTCGTCCGAATTGAGGCATCGAGGCCGTCCGGCCCGCCGATCGCCACCATCAGGGCCGGCCGGGCGGTGTCGCGCCATCCGGCGATCCGCTCGGCCAGGGCTTCGCTGGCGACGTCGGAGCGGCCGCGCTCGTCGTAGGCCACCAGCACTCCGCCGGGCGGCAGGTGGGCGAGCAGGGCGGACGCCTCCTCGGCGCAGCGGTCCGGAGCCCGGCGGGCCCGGGATTCCACGATCTCGACGCCGTCGCAGGCGGGGAAGCCGAGGCCGCGGCCGAGCTGGGCGGCACGGTCGCGATACCGGGACGCGAGCTCTCGCTCCGGTCCGGCCTTCAGACGGCCGATCGCTGCCAGGACGAGGCGCACGGGGCGGGATCTCTTGTTGTGTCGGCTGTCAAGGCGATGTTGGCCCGATGACACCTCGTTCCGGGGCTCGCCGCGGGCGAGAGCGCGGAATTGAGAATCACCAAACCAATGGGGCCATGCGGGACGATCGCGTCCGACTCCTCGGCGGCTCCGGCTTCCGCGCTTTGCTGCGCGGTCCCGGAATGACGGAGACGGTTTTGACGAGCGTCAGCCCCCCTGAAATTAATCCGCTGCCAGACCCAGCGGGCGGTCGGCGCCCCACATCTTCTCCAGATTGTAGAAGCCGCGCACCTCGGGACGGAAGATGTGCACGAGCACGTCTCCGGCGTCGATCAGCACCCAGTCGCAGGCCGGCATGCCCTCGACCCGGGCGTTGCCGTAGCCGCGATTCTTCATTTCCTGGATGAACTTGTCGGCAATCGAGCCGACATGGCGCTGCGACCGGCCGGACGCGATGATCATCGTGTCGGCGAGAGAGGTCTTTCCCGCCAGGTCGATCGCGATGGTCTCCTCGGCCTTCATCTCGTCGAGGCACGAGAGGGCGAGCGCCTTCAGGTCGTCCGAGCGCGCCATCCCGGGCTCTTCCGGAACGGGGGCATTGGTGCGGATGGTCTCCGTGCGAATAGTCTCGGGCAGCGTCCTGATTCCTCGTGTTGCCGCGCAGCCCTCTCAGGGCACGCGAACCGGTATGAAATTGGCGGTAACGTGCGGCGATTGCAACTGCGTCGCGTACGGAGGTCCCCGAGTCCCCCCGCGGCCATTGCGGATCTCGGTCGACGACAGGGGCGATCGGGGTCCGTGGAGGAACGTCCAGGCCGGCGGCGGGCGCACCGGCAGGGTGTGCGCCGCCGCCTCCGGCACCCGGGCCTGCGCCAGACGATGGGCCGCCCGGGCGCTCAGAGGCGTCATGGTGTAGCCCGGCCGGTCGATGATCGCGATGGGGACGAGCCGCGCGATCTCCGCAAAGCCCTTCCAGCGGTGGAAGGTGGCGAGCGAATCCGCGCCCATGATCCAGACGAAGTGCACACCGCGGCAGCGCCGGGTGAGGTGGCGCAGGGTCTGGACCGTGAATCGTACGCCGAGGGCCGCCTCGATCCCGGTCACCGCGATGCGCGGGTGCCGGGCGATATCGCGGGCCTGCGCGCAGCGTGCCTCCACGGATGGCAGGGCGATCCGGCTCTTGAGCGGGTTGCCCGGGCTGACCAACCACCAGACCCGGTCCAGCCCGAGGCGCCGCAACGCCGTCACGGTGACGTGGCGGTGGCCGTTATGGGCGGGATGGAAAGATCCGCCGTAGAGGCCGATCCGCATACCGGGCGCGCTCGGCGGCAGGGTCAGCCGCACGCCGGGTCTTCTGGGGCGAACGCCTCGAACGGGATCACGGGCGGATCTGGCCGCTGCCGTGGACCCGGTACTTGAACGTGGTCAGCTGCTCCACGCCCACCGGGCCGCGGGCATGCATCCGACCGGTGGCGATGCCGATCTCGGACCCGAAGCCGAATTCGCCGCCGTCGGCGAACTGGGTCGAAGCGTTGTGGGTGACGATCGCCGAATCGACCTCCGCCAAAAAGCGCGTGGCCTCGGCGCGGTCACCCGTGATGATCGCGTCGGTGTGATGCGAGCCGTAGGTCTCGATATGCTCGATCGCCGCGTCGATCCCATCGACCACGCGGGCCGCGATGATCGCGTCGAGATACTCGGTGTGCCAGTCATCCTCCGAGACCGCCGTCACCCGGGAATCCGCCGTTTGAACCTCGGCATCCCCGCGCACCGCGCAACCGACATCGAGCAGGGTGCGGATGAGGGGCGCGAGGTGGGTCGCCGCACAGGCCCGATCGACCAGCAGGGTTTCAGCCGCGCCGCAGACGCTGGTCCGGCGCATCTTGCTGTTGAGCACCACGGCCAGTGCCATGTCGAGATCCGCCCCGGCCGCGACGTAGACGTGGTTGACGCCGTCGAGATGCGCGAAGACCGGCACCCGCGCCTCGGCCTGGACGCGCTCCACGAGACCGCGCCCGCCCCGGGGCACGATCACGTCGATGCAGCCGTCTAGGCCGCCGAGCATCAGCCCGACTGCGGCGCGGTCCCGGGTCGGGACCAGCTGGATCGCGTCGGCCGGCAGGCCGGCCTCGGCCAAGCCTTCGCTCATCGCCTTGGCGATGGCCATGGCGCTGCGATGGCTGTCGGAGCCGGCGCGCAGGATCGCGGCGTTGCCGGCCTTGAGGCAGAGCGCGCCGGCATCCGCGGTGACGTTGGGGCGGCTCTCGAAGATCACGCCGATCACGCCGAGCGGCACCGCGATGCGCTCGATCAGCAGGCCGTTCGGCCGCTCGATCGCGGCGAGCTGGCGCCCGACCGGATCGGCCAGGGAGCCGACCTTGTCGACGGAATCCGCGATCGCCGCGACGCGGGCGGCATCGAGGGCGAGCCGGTCGATCAGGGCCGGGCTCTGGCCGGCCTGGCGGGCGGCGGCGACATCGCGGGCGTTCTCCCGCAGGATCTCCGCGGCGTTGGCCCGCAGGCGCTCGGCGATCAGCCGGAGAGCCCTGTCCTTGGTCTGGGCCGAGGCGAGCGCCATGCGCCGGCCGGCGACGCGCGCCCGCCGACCGATCGCCGCCATCTGCTCCGGCAGCGCCTCGGCCTCGGCGAAATCCGATCTCAAGTTCAGGACGGGCACGCTGGCGTCCTCAGTGTTCGAGGGCCGCGAAAACCGGCCCGACAGGGGGAGAGTGTCGTATTTGCACATCGGGCGATGGGCCTACAAGTGTGTCGGCACGGCAATCGTGACAGGGTTCACACCATCGACCGCACGCGAATAATTGATCTGAGTCAGTTCAATTCAAAACAGAGCCAGATCATCGCGGTGCACCATCCAGGCGCGGCCGGGATAGTTGAGCAAATCCGGTATGCGCGCACTCGGATGGCCGATGATCAGCGCCGCCTCGGCGCTGTCGTAGGCCACGAGGCCGCGGCCCAGAACGCGCCCGTCCGGATCCCGGATCAGCACCGCGTCGCCCCGGGAGAAACTGCCCTCGATCGCCCGGACGCCCACCGGCAGCAGGCTGGCCCCGCCGAGCAGCGCCTTGGCGGCCCCGGCATCGATGGTCAGCGTCCCGCGCGGCTCCAGGGAGCCGGCGATCCACGTCTTGCGTGCCGCGGTCGGGGTGGAGCCGGATAGGAACCACGTGCAGCGCGCGCCCTCCCGCACCGCCTTCAGGGGGTTCTTGCCCCGTCCGTCCGCGATGACCAGGTGGGTGCCCCCTGAGGCCGCGATCTTGGCCGCCTCGACCTTCGTGCGCATGCCGCCCCGGGACAGCTCCGAGGCCGGGCCGCCGGCCATCGCCTCGATCTCCGGGGTGATGCGCTCGACCACGGGCAGGTGCCGCGCATCGGGATCCGACAGGGGCGGCGCGGTGTAGAGGCCGTCGATGTCCGAGAACAGGACCAGCACGTCGGCGTCGATCATCGTGGCGACCCGGGCGGCCAGCCGGTCGTTGTCGCCGTAGCGGATCTCGGAGGTCGCCACCGTGTCGTTCTCGTTGACCACCGGGACGGCGCGCATCTCCAGGAGCTTCAGTACGGTGGCCCGGGCGTTGAGGTAGCGGCGTCGCTCCTCGGTGTCCTGCGGGGTCACCAGGATCTGGCCCGCCACGATGCCGTGATGCCCGAGCGCCTCGGCCCAGTGCCTGGCTAGGGTGATCTGCCCCACGGAGGCTGCGCCCTGGCTCTCCTCCAGCCGCAGGATCCCCGGCGGCAGGCCCAGCACCGTCCGACCGAGCGCAATGCTGCCCGAGGAGACGACCAGCACGTCGACGCCGCGCGCATGCAACTCCGCGATGTCCTCGGCCAGAGCCGCCAACCAGGCATGGCGCAGCCGGCCGGCATTGCGATCGACCAGCAGGGCCGACCCGACCTTGATGACGACGCGGCGGAATTCTTCGAGGGCCGGGATCATAATTCTTCGCAGAGACGAGGCACGGGATGCGGTTTGGACGATGTTTTTGCGAATGAACAGCGGCCGGGACGCGACCGCGAGTATGTCACGACCGCTGGCCGATCCGGCATGCCCAGCTTGCGCGCTACGCTGGCCTGCGCATCATCGAACGTTGAGACGGCGGCCCGGCAGCGCGTCGATCACGGGCCTATCGAACGGCGTTCCGTGCCGATCGGCAAGCGTAGGCGAAGATCAGGGCTTCGTCGTTGTCCAGGATCGGGGATTCGCGCATCCGCCCGGTTCGAGTCGGCCCTGGGAGGCTAACCGAGCCGCTCGCCGTCGTCGAAGGTGCCGGTACGCCACGAACGCGCGCGTGCCGCCCCGTCACTCACGGCTCCCAAGCGACGACGGGCCGGGCATTCGCCTCCTCAGCCATGCGCGCATCGATCTCGGTCTGGATCGCCCGCAGCGCCTCCGGGACGCCCTTGCGGCTGGCCGAAGACAGGACCAGCGGCGCCCGGCCGGCAGCACGCTTCAGCTTGGCGACCTGACTCTTGAGCGTCTCCGCATCGAGGGCGTCGGCCTTCGAGAGCGCCACGATCTCGGGCTTGTCGGCCAGGCCATTGCCATAGGCCTCGATCTCGCCGCGGACCAGCTTGTAGGTCTTGCCGGCATGCTCGGTGGTGCCGTCGACCAGGTGCAGGAGCACGCGACAGCGCTCGACATGGGCGAGGAACTTGTCGCCGAGCCCGACGCCTTCGTGGGCGCCCTCGATCAGGCCCGGAATGTCGGCGAGCACGAATTCGCGGTTGTCCGAGCGGACGACGCCCAGGCCCGGATGCAGCGTGGTGAACGGATAATCGGCGATCTTCGGCTTGGCCGCGGTGACGCTCGCCAGGAAGGTCGACTTGCCGGCGTTGGGCAGGCCGACGAGGCCGGCATCGGCGATCAGCTTGAGCCGCAGCCAGATCCACATCTCCTGGCCCTCGAGGCCTGGATTGGCGTGCTTGGGCGCGCGGTTCGTGGAGGTGGTGAAGTAGGCGTTGCCGAAGCCACCGTTCCCGCCCTTTGCGAGCCGGATCTTCTGGCCGACCTCGGTGAGGTCCGCGATCAGGATCTCGCCGTCCTCGGCGAAGATCTGCGTGCCGGCCGGGACCTTCAGAACCACATCGGAGCCATTGGCGCCGTGGCAGTTCGAGCCCATGCCGTGCTCGCCCTTCTTAGCCTTGAAGTGCTGCTGGTAGCGGTAGTCGATCAGGGTGTTGAGCCCCTCGACGCACTCGACCCAGACGTCGCCGCCCCGGCCGCCGTCGCCGCCGTTCGGGCCGCCGAACTCGATGAACTTCTCCCGCCGGAACGAGACGCAGCCGGGACCGCCGTCACCGGAGCGGACATAAACCTTGGCTTCGTCGAGGAATTTCACGGTGCATCTCGTCGCTGGCTAGCCTCGGCAACCCGGGAGTCGTCGCGGCATAGAGTGGGTGCGTCGGACTGTTCGACGCCGCGCCCGGCCCCTCCATTCGGGGAGGCCGGAACGCTGTGATTCAGGACGCCGCTGCGAGTTCCGCTGGGGAATCGGAAGCATCCACATGGGCCACCCAGTCGTTGCGGTCGAGGCCGAACAGGTCGACCTCCCGGTTGCCGCCACGGGCCGGGCAGGCGCGCGGGCCACGCCCGGTCACCCGGAAACCGACCTTCTCCAAGACACGCCGGGAGGCCGGGTTCGCCGGCAGCGCCGAAGCTTCGATCCGGCCCCCGCCCGCATAGGCGAAATAGGCATGGACCAGGGCCCGCGCGGCCTCGCCCATCAGGCCGTTGCCCCACCAGGGCCGGCCGAGCCAATAGCCCAGATGCGCCGGCGTACCACCACCCGAGATCCCGACCAGGCCGATCAGCTTGGCCGGGGCCGATCGCTCGGTCAGCGCCAGCGTCAGGCCGCGGCCGGCGGTGTTGGCGACCCGCGTCTCGAGCAGGAACGCATCGACCGCGTGCCGGTCGAGCGGATGCGGGATCCGGGCGGTCATCTCGGCCACGGAGCGGTCGCCCGCCAGCGTCAGGACCGCGTCCCTGTCCTTGGCGGTCGGCCAGCGCAGCCAGAGCCTGCGCGTCTCGATCCGGAAAACGTCGTCGCGGGTGAGATCGGGGAACATTGTGCCCTCGCAGGGCGGCGTTCCCGGTTCCGGGGCACCGCCTCAAGACGACGAAGGGGAGGATGGTGCCCCATCCTCCCCGGTGTTCCGTCCGATCCGTCCCGTCAGGGGCTCGGCATCGACGTCTCCGGTCCGGTGTGGGACACCGGGCGGGACGCCAGCTTCGCCGCTCGGGCGCCCGCCTGTTATTCCGCGGCCTGGGCCAGCGGGGTTACGGCTACGAACTCGCGCCCGCGGCGCGTCTCGAAGCGGACATGGCCCGGGACCAGCGCGAACAGCGTGTGGTCCTTGCCCATGCCGACGTTGCTGCCGGGATGCCATTTCGTGCCGCGCTGGCGCACGATGATGTTGCCCGGAATCACGGCTTCCGAGCCGAACTTCTTGACGCCGAGACGACGGCCGGCCGAGTCGCGGCCGTTGCGGGACGAGCCGCCTGCTTTCTTGTGTGCCATGGGATCTGCTCCGAATGCGTGTGGGTCGCGCGGATCGCGGGCCTCGCCGGAGGCCCGCGCTCGATCACGCGGAGATGGCGGTGATACGCACCACGGTGTGGTGCTGGCGGTGACCGCGCTTGCGGCGCGAGTTCTGGCGGCGGCGCTTCTTGAAGGCGATGACCTTCTTGTCGCGACCGTGGCTCACGATCTCGCCCGTGACGCTGATGCCCGACAGGGTCGGCGCACCGACTTGCGTCGCGCCCGCACCGTCAGCGAACAGGAGGACCTCACCGAAGGTCACGGTTTCACCGGCCTCGCCAGGCAGGGTGGCGATGGTGATGGTGTCGTTGGCGGCGACGCGGTACTGCTTGCCGCCCGTCTTGATGACTGCGAACATCGTTGCTCTCGTGTTCTCGAACGGCCTCCGGGGCGGCTGCCCCTGGACCGGCTTCTTGTTTGAAGTCATTGCACGGGCGGACCCGGACAACGCGAAACGCGCGGACCTCGTCGAGGAGGCCGCGCGCCATGCCGGGTCAGTAGGGGCGGGGTGGCTCCGTGTCAATCCTGGACGGGATCAGCGGATCAGCGCGCCGGTCGCGAGAATGCCCTTGGCGACGCTGCCCTGGGGGCCGAACGCGGCCAGCGCCTGCGTGCACCACGCCTCTCGCCCGTCTGCGGCGAGTTGCTGCCGGACCTGCGTGGCCCGGGTCCGCAGTTTCTCCTGCAGGATGGCTTCCTGCGCCGCGGCGACCTTGGTCGCGAGCCGCAGGGTCGTGAGCTGCCCGGCCTTCACCTGGATGCCCGGACAGGCCTGCTCGGCGATAATGGTCGTGGCCGCCGCCTCGGCATAATTGTCGAGGGGGGTGGACGCAGGAGGCACCGCCGGCGCTTGCGCCCGGGCCGGGCCCGCCAGCACCAGAACCGAAATCAGCCAAGCTCCGCGCAACGCTCAGATCTCCATGGCAGCGATCGGCGCGCCGTCCGCGACAGGCCCGGACGCATCCGGCGACCTGTCCGCGTCGAGGGCGCGACCTGGGCTGCCTTTAACCGGTGGGGCCGCCTACGCCAACGTCGAGCCGGTCCGATCGCGCCGACGCGCCGGGCCGACGTTGCTTTCCGTGTCTCCGATCCTTCCTGCGGCCACGATCCTTCCCGCAGGTCATTGAGCCGCCTTGAACTCACCCTCGATGCGCAGCGAAACCTCGTCGCCGAGGGCCGGCAGGTAGGCGTTCACGCCGAAATCCGAGCGCTTCACCATCGCGCGTCCGTCGAAGCCGACGGTGTAGCGCTTGTCCACCGGGTGGATGCCCGCCTGATTGAACGTGGCGTCGATCGCCAGCGGCCGGGTGACGCCGCGCAGGGTCAGGTCGCCGGTGATCCGCGCGGTGGTCGGGCTCGTCGGCTCCACGGTGGTGGCCGTGAAGGTGGCACTCGGGAACTTGGTCGTGTCGAAGAAATCGGCTGCCGCCAAATTCTCGTTCAGGCGAGTGCTGCCCGTGCTGACCCCGCTGAGCGGCACGCTGACCTCCAGGCGGCTCTTGTCGGGTGCCTTCGGGTCGAGCGTGAGTGTGCCGGTCAGGCCGGTGAACTGGCCGTAATAGGTCGAGTAGCCGAGATGGCTCACCGACCATGTGACCTTGCCGTGATCCGGATCCAGGACGTAGGCGCCCGGCCGGACCTGGGTCGGGTCCTTGCTCGGCACAGTGGCGGCCAGATCGTCCGCGGCCCGGGCGGGGCCAAGGCACAGAAGACCGATCAGGGCGAGAATGGGCGCGCGCATAGTCGTTTCCCCGCTCGTCCGGCCGGATCTCGGTCGTCCTCAAGCCTAGCCGTCACGGCGCCCCTGATTCCACGAAGTGCCCACGGGCTCAAGCGCGTCTGGCGGACGCGCCCCGGCTTCTATAGGCATCGCGACGGCAGCGGACGGGCGTAGAATGATCGGCAAGCTCAGGGGCGTGGTGGATTCGTTCGGCGAGGATTTCGTCATCCTCGACGTCTCCGGCGTCGGCTACATCGCGCATTGCTCGGCGCGGACGCTCCAGCGCATGCCGAAGGTCGGCGAGCCGGCGGACCTGTCGATCGAAACGTATGTCCGCGAGGACATGATCCGGCTCTACGGATTCCGCTCGGATGCCGAGCGGGAGTGGTTCCGGCTGCTTCAGACCGTCCAGGGCGTCGGCTCCCGGGTCGCCCTGGCGATCCTCTCTGTCCTGGAACCCGATGCCCTGGCGAACGCCATCGCCACAGGCGACAAGGGCACGATCAGCCGAGCGCCCGGAGTCGGGCCGCGGCTCGCCGCCCGTCTGACCGCCGAATTGAAGGATAAGGCGCCCACCTTCGCACCGATCGACCCCGCCCTGGTCGCCCTGACCGGCGCGGTCGAGGACGGCGCCGCGCCCAGACCGGTGGCCGACGCGATCTCGGCGCTGGTCAATCTCGGCTATCCACAGGTGCAGGCGGCCTCGGCCATCGCGTCGGTCCTGAAGGGGGCCGGGGAGGGCGCCGAGGCGAAGGTTTTGATTCGGCTCGGGCTGCGCGAACTCGCGCGCTGACGCCGGCCGGTTCGGGCCGCCGGCTGGTCGATCGGACGGGGACGATTCGCTCGAAGCGCTGAGAGTTACCCGTCTTGACCGAGGCCGCCTTGGGTGCCATCTCCCTCGGCGACCAGTAAACTATTGAAAAAGCTTCTACTTTTCAGTCGTTCTAATCTGGTAGGTCCGAAACGCCTTGTCCGACACGGTCGGGTCAGGCCCGAGGAAGACGGGTTCTGCAGCGCGCATGATCGTCTGTTCTTGCAACGTCCTGTCCGATGGCGCCGTTCGCAGCTGCCTGTCACCCGGCCCAGGTTGTCCCCGCACCCCGGCGCAGGTCTACGCCTGCCTCGGCTGCAGCCCGAAATGCGGGCGCTGCGCCCGGACCATTCGGGAGATCATGCGCAGCGCGCTGGGAGAAGCGGCAGCCGATCAGGGCAGCCATGAATGCTCGACGACTTGCGCTAACACTTGCAGTTTGGTCTTATTCCAAACTGCGGAGGACGGAATCACGGCGTAACGCCTAAGCCCCCCGCCAAAAGAGCTGTAAGGAGTACGGGGGCATGAAGGGCGACACCAAGGTCATCGAGTACCTGAATCGCGGCCTGAAGAGCGAGCTGACTGCGGTCAGCCAGTACTGGCTGCATTTCCGGATGCTCAATGACTGGGGCTATATCGATCTGGCCAAGTTCTGGCGCAAGGAATCGATCGAGGAGATGAACCACGCCGACCGGTTCGTAGACCGGATCCTGTTCCTCGACGGATTCCCGAACCTGCAGGAGCTGGAGCCGCTCCGCATCGGCCAGACCGTGCAGGAGATCATAGAGTGCGACCTGGCTGCCGAGAACGGCGCCCGCAGCCTCTATCTCGAGGCCGCGCAGTACTGCGAATCGATCAACGAGCGCGTCTCGAAGAACCTGTTCGAGGATCTGGCCACGGATGAGGAAGGCCATATCGACTTCCTCGAGACCCAACTCGAGCTGATCAAGCAGATCGGCCTGCCGCTCTACGCCCAGAAGCATATTGGCGGCCTCGAGGCGATCGCCCCCGAGAAGGCCTGAGCCGGCCCGGGTTCCCAGGTCGCGCTCCTCGAAGCGGCGACGCGGGAACCCGACGGCCCTTCGCCGAGGTCGGGCCCATTGATGGCGCGCCCGGCATCGGCCAGGGTCGTCCGAGACGGAACGACGATAGGAACGACAGATGCGGCTCGTGGTGGTCGGCGCAGACGGGCGCATGGGGCGGATGCTGATCCGCGCGGTGTCCGAGGCCGAGGGGTGTACCCTGGTGGCGGCGATCGAGCGCCCGGGTTCGTCGGTCCTCGGGCAGGATGCCGGGGTGCTCGCCGGCCTCCCGCCCCTCGACGTGCCGGTGACCGACGACTCATTGACCGCGTTCGCAACCGCCGACGGCGTGCTGGACTTCACGGCCCCGGCTGCCACCGTGCAGTTCGCCGAACTGGCCGCCCAGGCGCGCATCGTCCACGTGATCGGGACGACCGGCCTGTCCGACGACGACCTCGGGAAGCTGCAGGCTGCCGCCTACCATGCCCGCCTCGTGCGCTCCGGCAACATGTCGCTCGGCATCAACCTGATGGCCGAACTGGTCCGCAGGGTCGCCAAGACGCTGGGCGACGAGTTCGATATCGAGATCACCGAGATGCACCACCGGATGAAGGTGGATGCGCCCTCCGGCACGGCTTTGCTCCTGGGTGAGGCTGCCGCCGAGGGGCGGGGCGTCGAGCTCAAGGACGTGCGGGTCTCGACCCGGGACGGGCATACGGGCGCCCGCAGGCCGGGCGATATCGGCTTCGCCACGTTGCGGGGCGGATCCGTGGTCGGCGACCACAGCGTAATCTTCGCCGGGGCCGGCGAGAGCCTGACCATCAGCCACCACGCCGCCGACCGCGGGTTGTTCGCCGCCGGCGCCGTGAAGGCCGCCCTCTGGGCGCATCCGAAGCCGCCGGGGCTCTACTCGATGGCGGACGTGCTCGGGCTTTAGACCATCAGGGAATACGACCGTCCGATGGAGCGCCTGCTCGTCCTCGCTCGCCACGGCCAGAGCGAATGGAACCTCAAGAACCTGTTCACCGGTTGGCGCGATCCCGGGCTGACCGAGCGCGGCGTCGCCGAGGCGCAGGCCGCGGGAGGGGCGCTCCGGCGCGCAGGCTACGGATTCGATGTCGCCTTCACCTCCGGACTCGTCCGGGCGCAGCGCACCTGCGCACTGATGCTGGAGGCGATGGGTGTTTCGGACATCGAAATCGTACGCGCGCAAGCGCTGAACGAGCGTGATTACGGGGACCTAGCCGGCCTCAACAAGGACGATGCCATCGCCAAGTGGGGTGAGGCGCAGGTCCACCTCTGGCGGCGCTCCTACGATGTTCGGCCGCCCGGGGGCGAGAGTCTCAAGGATACCGCGGCCCGGGTGCTGCCCTACTACATCGAGACGATCCTGCCGCGGGTGATGGCCGGCCAGCGGGTCCTGATCGCAGCCCACGGCAATTCCCTGCGGTCTCTGGTGATGGTCCTCGACCATCTGGGGCCGGACACCATCGCCAGCCTGGAGATCAGGACCGGCGAGCCGCTGATCTACCAGCTCGGCGCCGACACCACGGTGGCCTCCAAGGAGATCTTGACCCGCGACGTCGCGGCGGGTGGCTGATTGGCGACCGAACTCGCGCCCGGGCTGATCCTTCACGCGGGCTTGCTGGACCCGGCGGCCCGCACGCGCCTCGCCGCCGAGGTCGATGCCGTCCTGTCAGCTGCGCCGCCCATCACCCCGTCCATGCCGCGGACCGGGAAACCGTTCTCCGTCCGGATGTCGAATGCCGGCCCTCTCGGCTGGGTGTCCGACCGGCAGGGCTACCGGTACCAGCCGACCCATCCCGGAACTTGCGCGCCGTGGCCGGCGATCCCGCCGACCGCCCTAGCCGCCTGGGAAGCGCTCTCCGGCTTCCCGGCGTTGCCGGAAGCCTGCCTGATCAATCTCTACGGACCGGGCGCTCGCATGGGCCTGCACCAGGACCGCGACGAGGCCGACTTCTCCGCCCCGGTTCTGTCCCTGTCCCTGGGGGCGGAGGCCCTGTTCCGCTACGGCGGTCTCCGGCGCTCGGACCCGACACGCTCGGTGCGCCTGCGTCCCGGCGACGCTCTGGTCATCGGCGGCGCCTCGCGCCTGATCCACCACGGAATCGACCGGCTCTACCCTCACGACGGCCTGCTCGCCGAGAACCCGCTGCCGCGCTTCCTGCCGGCCGGCGGCCGCTGCAACCTGACGCTGCGCCGGGTCAGCACGCCGACGGCGTGACGGCGCGGCAGCGGATCTCCCGATCTCCTGATCCCGCAGGCGCTTGACACTGGCTGCCCGCCGTCGGACCCATCGCACAAGGCGAGCCCATGTGGGCTTTGGCTTGAGGAGAACCGGTTTCCGATGCTGGTGGGTAACCTGACGCTGCGTCTCGGACGGGTTCTGTCCCTGGCCGTCCTGCTGGCCGGATACGGCTCCGTGACGCAGGCCGCCGAACCGGTCTTCCCGCCGGGCTCCCGTTTCGGCTTCGAGCCGCCGGCCGACATGTCGCTGTCGCGGCGCTTCTCGGGCTTCGAGCGCAAGGAGGGCGGCGCTACCGTGTCGGTGGTGGAACTGCCGCCGAACGCCTTCGCGGAACTCGTGAGCGGCTTCACCGACGCGAACCTGCTCAGCCAGGGTTTCGCGGTGGAGAAGCGCGAAGAGGTCAAGATCGGCGACAACGAAGGCATGCTCTACACCGGCGAGCAGCCCGCCGATCCGAACGCCGCCGCGCCCGCGATCCGCAAGTGGATCCTCGTGGTCGGTACGCCCTCCGTGACCGGCCTGATCATCGCGCAGGCGCTTCCGGATGCGGAAACCGAAGAGACGATGCGCAAGCTGGTGACCGGCGTCACCCTGCGCCCGGCCCTGACCCTGACCCAGCAGGTCGACGCGCTGCCCTTCCGCATCGGTGACATGGCCGGGTTCCGACCGGTGCGCGTGATGGCGGGCAATTCGGTCCTGCTCACTGCGGGTCCGAAGGACCAGATGCAGAACCTCGAACAGCCGATCCTGGTCTTAGCCCAGGCAGTCCAGCAGCCGCCCACCGCCGAGCAGCGCGACGCCTTCGCCAGGGCGGCCCTGGCCTCGAACCAGACCATGAAGGACTTCGTGATCGAGCGCGCACAGAGCTACCGTTCGAATGGGGTCGACTGGCACGAGATCGTGGCCCGGGCCGTCGACATACCCACCAACGTGCCTGTGGTCGTTTCGCAGACGATCCGCTTCAATCCGGACGGCTATTTGCGTGCCTTGGGCGTGGTCCGGGAGGATCAGCGGACCGGCGTGCTCGCCAAGTTCCGCTCCGTCGTCGACAGCGTGCAGATGAAGTAATCCGCGCTGTCCCCTCGGCGTTTTGCGTTCGGGGTGGACAGTGTCGGGAATACGCCGCGCTCGCCCACCCTGGTGTTCGAACCCTGCGTACTACGGTCACCACGTCAGCGCGTCTCGACGGACGGCCTTTGAGGTCGTGCGGCTGCCCGGATGACTCCGTCGAAGCCGGCGTCGGGTCATGCCTGACCGCGGGGATAGGCGACCCGCAAAAGAAAACGCGGACCCGAAGGCCCGCGCTTCAAATATTCCGAAAATGACGCTTGGCTTAGTAGGGGCGGCCGTACAGCGGCGAAGTCGGGTCCAGACGGTCGACGAACGAAAGGTCGACGTTGCGGATGGCCGAGGAGCGCGCGCCGATGAACGGGCCGTTGGTGATCGGATCCGGCAGGATACCACGGCCGAAGCGGTCATTCGGGCCGAAGGCCGGGTTCAGCTGGTTCGAGGCGGCGATCAGGTAGGGGTTGAGGGCCGGGTTGCGCGAACCGCCGGCGCCCGGAACGTTCGAGGTCAGAGGCACGTTGCCGGCGTCGAGCCAGCTGCGCGGGCGAACGCGGATCGGAAGCGGACGGCTAACGCTGTAGACGCGACCCGGACCGAAACCCTCCTGGGCCTGGGCGGGCGCAGACGCCAGGGCGCCGAAGCCGGTGGCGGCGATGACGCCGAGAAGAGCGATCTTAAGCGAGCGCATGGCCAACCTTGTCTGTGAGTGCCACCAGTATGGCGACCGAAGCTTAACAGTTCGCCGCCTTTGATAGAACGACGCTTGAGTGGGGCTGTGGTTCCGCCAAAATGGCCGAGCTTCTTCGATTTGCCGTATTATGGCCTCATTTTTTCGTGTGCGACCGCCGATGGCCGAGCGAACCGGTCGGATCGGAGGCGTCGGCCATCGTCGCCACGCTGCAGCCGCGGTCGGGGCGCGGCGCCATGAAAGCCGCGGTCGCATCGGGATCCGCCGGATCGTCGAGGCTGAGCGCGTCGATCATGCAGCCCAGGGCGCGTGTTTCGGGGGGATGACCGAGCGGTGCACAGAGCCAGCCGTCGAGCCGGAACGCCCGGTCGCGCGTGACGAAGCCGGTGCAGGTCCGGCGTGTCGGCCCTCCGAGCGTCACCTCCAGCGTTTCCACCACACCGAACTTGGTGACGATCCGGCCGCCCGGGCCGGTCCGGACCACCGCCAGCGCCGGCCCGTCGGTGGCCGGGCCGCCCGCGGCACGCCGGGCCATCAGGATGAACAGACCCGTTGCCGCCCGGGCGGCGGCGCCGCGGATCAGCGTAACCCGGAGCGCCGGGGCTTCGAGGGCTTCGAACGCGCCGCGCGTCAGCGCATCCTCGCGAAGGCCGGTTGAGGGGTCGATCCGGCCGGGGGTGATCCGGACCGGATCGATCCCGGGTTCCGCAAGCCCGAAACGGACGGGCGCCGCCACGGTGGGAACCTTCGCGGCGGGGGTCGACGGCACGAAGGGTGCTTCGGGCCGGACCGCGACCACGGCGTCCGGAGACACGGGTGTTGCCGGCCGCGCATAGAGGTAGAGTGTAGCGATCATCGCCGAGGCCACGACAAGGCGCAGGCCCAAACCGGCCAGCGAGAGCTTGCGGCGGCCTTCGGGCGCTTCGGGCGAGCGCTCCCTATCTCGGCTCGGATCGTCGGCGTGCATGATGCCCCGTGCGGACGGCCGCAGGATCTTGGCCGGAAGTCTCGGCCGGAAGTCTCGGCCGCCCCCGATCATCGCTGCACGAGGTTGATCACCACCCTCCAAGCGGGTGTCATGCCCGGCATTCCCGCCACAGGGTGAATCGATCCTTGCACCGCGGTCGATAGTCTTGACAGCCCCGCGCCATCGGCGCCTTGCTCGACGCGGCTGCCACACCCACCTCGTGGGTGTTCGCGGCCGTGCCCGTTCGGCGGGTGCCCCTTCGGCGCGAACGATCCTTCGGCCGATTTTGCTGGCAGGAGCGCGGCACCCGGATCAGCCGGGGCTTTCCGCGCGGAGACGAGAGATGGGTTACAAGGTCGCCATCGTAGGCGCCACGGGCAACGTGGGCCGTGAGATGCTGGATATCCTGGCCGAGCGGGCCTTCCCCGCCGACGAGGTCGTGGCGCTGGCCTCGCGCCGCAGCCAGGGTCAGGAAGTCTCCTTCGGCGACAAAACGCTCAAGGTCAAAGCCCTCGACACCTACGATTTCTCCGACACGGACATCTGCCTGATGTCGGCGGGCGGCGAGACCTCCAAGGAGTGGTCGCCCCGCATCGGCCAGCAGGGCTGCGTGGTGATCGATAACTCGTCGGCGTTCCGCTACGACGCGGATGTGCCGCTGATCGTGCCGGAGGTGAATGCCGACGCGGTCGTGGGCTTCACCAAGCGCAACATCATCGCCAACCCGAACTGCTCGACCGCCCAGCTGGTCGTCGCCCTCAAGCCCCTACACGAGGCTGCCACGATCAAGCGGGTGGTGGTCTCGACCTATCAGTCGGTTTCGGGCGCCGGCAAGGAGGCGATGGACGAGCTGTTCAACCAGACCCGCGCCGTGTTCACCGCCGGCGACATCAAGGAAGGCGGCAAGTTCACCAAGCGGATCGCCTTCAACGTCATCCCCCACATCGACGTGTTCATGGAGGATGGCTACACGAAGGAAGAGTGGAAGATGGTCGCCGAGACCAAGAAGATGCTCGACCCGAAGATCAAGCTGACGGCGACCGCCGTGCGCGTGCCGGTGTTCATCGGCCATGCCGAGGCGGTGAACGTCGAGTTCGAGCGTCCGCTCTCGGCCGAGCGGGCCACCGAGATCCTGCGCTCCGCCCCCGGTGTGCTTGTGGTCGATAAGCGCGAGAACGGCGGCTACATGACCCCGCACGAGGCGGCCGGCGAGGATGCGACCTACATCTCGCGCATCCGCGAGGACGCGACCATCGAGAACGGCCTGAACTTCTGGTGCGTGTCCGACAATCTGCGCAAGGGTGCCGCCCTCAACACGGTGCAGATCGCCGAGGTTCTGGTGAACCGCAAGCTGCTCACCCGGGCCAAGCCCAAGTCGATGTAAGCCGGCCCGACAAGCCAGCCGGACGGCCGTGATCGGAAACGATCACGGCCGTCGTCGTTTCAGGTGGCTGTCTGGCTCAATGACCGCCGCCGAGATAGGCCGCGCGCACCGCCGGATCGCTCTTGAGCTGCGCGGCCGGCCCCTGGAACCGGATGCGTCCGTTCTCCAGCACGTAGGCGTGGTCGGCGACGCCGAGCGCCGCCATGGCGAACTGTTCGACCAGCAGCATCGTCACACGCTCCTCCTTGAGCTGGCGGATGATGCGGAACACCTCCTCCACCAGCTTGGGCGCCAGCCCCATGGACGGCTCGTCCAGCAGGAGGATCTCCGGGCGCAGCATCAATGCCCGGCCCATGGCCAGCATCTGCTGCTCGCCGCCCGACAGGGTGCCGGCGAGCTGGGTGCGCCGCTCCTTCAAGCGCGGGAACAGGCTGAACGCCCGCTCGCGGTCGGCCGCGACATCGCCCTTCGGACGGGATCCGGTCAGCCGCGGGAAGGCGCCGAGCGTCAGGTTGTCCTCGACCGACAGCGTCGGGAACACCCGGCGGCCCTCCGGCGAATGCGCGAGGCCTTCGCGGGCGACGTCGTGGCTGTCGAGGCCGCCGATCTCGCGACCGTTGAGCCGGATGGTGCCGGCACGCGGCCGTATCATGCCCGAGAGCGCCCGCATGGTGGTGGTCTTGCCGGCGCCGTTGGAGCCGATCAGCGTCACCACCTGGCCCTTCGGCACCTGGAAGGTGAGGCCGTGCAGGACCTCGATCTGGCCATAGCCGGCGTGAAGATCGGAGACCTCAAGCATGGGCGTGCTCCGGGCTGCTGCCGCCCATGTTGTCGGGGGCGCCGAGATAGGCCTCGATCACCTTGGGATCCTGCTGCACTTCGCGCGAACCGCCCTCGGCGATCTTGTGGCCGAAATCCAGGACGCTGACCCGGTCGCACAGGCCCATGACGACATCCATGTGGTGCTCGATCAGGATCACCGTGATGCCGGCGTCGCGGATCTTGCGAATGATCGCCACCAAGTCCGCGATGTCGGGCGCGGTGAGGCCGGCAGCCGGCTCGTCGAGCAGCAGGAGCACGGGGTCTAGGGCCAGCGCGCGGCCGATCTCAAGGAGGCGCTGCTTGCCGTAGGGCAAGTTGCGCGCCTCCTCCTGGGCGAGGGCGCTCAAGCCCATGAAGTCGAGGATCGACATGGCGCGGGCTCGGGCCTCGCGCTCCTCGCGCCGACGGCGGGGCGTGCCGAGGATCGCGTCGAAGATCGTGCCCCGGAAGGTGTGGTGCAGGCCGACCAGCACGTTCTCCAGCGCGGTCATCTCGTGGAAGAGTTGCACGTTCTGGAAGGTGCGGGCGACACCAGACAGGGCGATCTCGGAGGGCGTGCGCCCGTCGATGCGCCGGCCGCCCGCCACCGCCAGCGTCACCGAGCCGGCCGTGGGTTTGTAGATGCCGGTGAGCACGTTCATCATCGTGCTCTTGCCCGAACCGTTCGGCCCGATCAGGCCGTGGATCGTGCCGGGCTTCACGGTGAGGTCGATCCCGGCGAGCGCCTTCAGGCCGCCGAACTGCATCAGGACCTGCTCGACCTTGAGCAGCGCGTCCCCGCCCGCATCGCCGCGCTGGGCGATCAGCGCCGCACCGCTGGCCGCGAGGTCGCGCCCTTCGGCCGTGTGGGCCGGGCGCAGGGCCGGGATCGTCTGGCGCAGGAAGCCGACGATGCCGTCCGGCAGGTAGTAGACCACGAACAAGATCATCAGGCCGAAGACCGTCAGGCGGAAATCGGTCACCGATTGCAGCGCCAGGGTCGCCGGCAGGAACAGCACGCACAGCACCACCGGTACCAGGATGGCGTAGCGGTTCGGCTGCTTGCGGATGAAGGCAAGTGCGCCGACGATGATTGCGGCTGCCGCGATGATCCCGGCCATGATCCGGACCAGCTCGATATCGGCCAGGATGTTGGGCATCATCACGATGATCGCGGAGCCGATCAGCGGGCCCGAGCGTGACTTGCGGCCCCCCATGGTGACGGCCAGCAGGAACAGCACCGTCAGCTCGAACCCGTAGGAGTTCGGCGCGACGTAGCGCTCGGACCAGGCGAACAGCGCTCCGGCGAGGCCGGCCAGCGCTGCCGAGACCACGAAGGCGTAGACCTTGTAGCGGTAGACGCTGACGCCCATGCAGTCGCAGGCGATCGGCGAGTCGCGCAGCGCCTCGAAGGCCCGGCCGAAGGGCGAGCGCACCACCCGGTTCACCACCAGGATCGTGAGCAGCAGCGCGGCGCAGACGAGATAGTAGAATTCGAGCTTCCGGCCGGCCGCCCCCCAGGGGGCCTGCATGCCGAACAGCGAGAAATCGAGCACCCGGGCCGGCGGCAGGGTGATGCCGAGCGGGCCGTTGGTGATTGGCGTCAGCTCGTTGATGAAGATCTGGATGATCGTGCCGAAGGCCAGCGTGACCATCGCGAGATACGGCCCGGTCACCCGCAGCGCCGGAACCGCCAGCAGGACCCCGAAGGCCGCCGTCACGCCGACGCCCGCGACAAGCCCGAGCCAGATGCCGATCTTGAAGTGCAGGAACAGCGTCGCGGCCGCGTAGGCTCCGATACCGAACAGGCCGGCATGGCCGAGCGAGACCTGGCCGGTATAGCCGACCACGATATCGAGGCCGAGGATCAGGATCGCGTAGATCGCGATCACGGTCAGCAGGTGGATGTAATAGGTGCTCGTCACCACCAGCGGGAACGCCACGAGGGCGACGACCAGCAGCACGGCGCCGACGAGGCCGAGGCCGCGGGCGTTCGGGGCCGGCGCGTGACCGGCGGCGGCGGGCGCGAGGGCGGATTGCGCCATGGATGTCAGACCTTCTTGATCACGGCCTTGCCGAACAGGCCGACCGGGCGGATCGAGAGCACAACGAGGAGGAGGATCAGGCCCGGCACGTCCTTGTAGCCGGTCGAGATGTAGAAGCCGGTCAGCGTCTCCGCGACGCCGAGGATCAGGCCGCCGACGATCACGCCGAGGCCGGATTCCAGCCCGCCGATGATCGCCACCGCGAACGCCTTCAGGGCCAGCACCGCGCCCATGGTGGCGCCGGTGAGCGTCACCGGGGCCACGAGCACGCCCGCAAAGGCCGCCGTCATGGCGCTGATCGAGTAGGACAGGGTGATGATCCGCTTGGTGTTGATGCCCATCAGGCCGGCGGCGTCGATGTCGTTGGACGTGGCCACGACCGCCTTCCCCCAGATCGACTTGCGATTGAAGATCTCGACGCAGAGCATCATCAGCAGTGCGCCGGCCACGATCAGCATCTCCATCGGCAGGACGCGGACGCCACCGACCTCCACCGCCGCGTCGGGCAGCGGTGAGGGGAACTTCAGATCGTCCCGCCCCCAGATGTTCTCGGCGAGGTTCCGGAATATGATGCCGAGAGCGATGGTGGCCATGATCCACCCGTACTCGGACTTGATCTTGATCGCCGGACGCACGGCGAGCCGCTCGACCACGGCGCCGAGGGCGAAGCCGAAGACCAGCACCAGCGGGATCATCAGCCAGTAGCCGGTGAACGGCGCCAGCGTCAGGCCAAACAGCGCGCCCAACGCCAGAGCCTCGCCCTGGCCGAAATTCAGGGTCTTCGAGGTGGCGAAGGTGAGCTGGTAGCCGAACGCGATGGCGGCGTAGATCATGCCGACCGCGACGCCCGAGGCGACGAGCTGAAGGAAGATTGTCATGGTGTCGAAGCCGTCCCAGGCGTCACGGGGCAGGCGGGCAGCCGGCCGTGCAGGCTCAGCTGCCCGTCGTCTGGACCCATGCCGAAGGGCACGGGTCCGCGCGCGTCAGTTCGAGGACTTTTCCTTGACGCGGACGACGCCGGCGTTCTTGGCGTCGTCCGGCTTGGCGTAGACGATCTTGCCGTCCTGGACTTTGCCGAACACGACCATGTTGCGCGAGATCGCGTTGTGGTCCTTGGCGGTGAACGGGTGATCGTAGGTGGTCACCACCCCTTCGACCTTTGTGTTCAGGGCTTCCAGGGCTTCGCGGATCTTCGGACCGTTGGTCGAGCCGGCCTGCTTGATCGCCGCCGCGATCAGGTAGACCGAATCGTAGCCCTGGGCACCGGCCACCGGGGTCGGAATCTTCGTCACGCCGTAGGTCTTGTAGTAATCGTCGAGGAAGGACGCGCGCTTGGCCAGCGTCTTATCCTCGATGAAGGTCTGCGGCATGATCACGCCGTTGCCGTTGGTGCCGGCGATATCGATGAAGCTCTGCATCGAGGCCGGCCAGGACGCGATGATCGGCACCTTCCAGCCGAGCTTGGCCATGCCGTTGGCGACCTGAGCCAGCTCCGGGCCGATGCCATAGGCGAGGATCACGTCGGCGCCGGCCTGCTGCGACTTCAGCAGCTGGGCCGTCATGTCGACGTCCTTGATGTTGAACTTCTCGACCGCGACCGGCTTCACGCCCTTGGTCGCCAGGTACTTCTCGATGTCCTCGCGGCCAAGCTGACCGTAGTTGGTCGAGTCCGCCAGGATCGCGATCTTCTTGAAGTTCTGCGCCAGGGCCTCATCGACCATCATGCCGGCCTGCAGCACGTCGTAGGCCGAGTTCCGGAAGACGTAGTTCACGTCGTAATCCGGCTCCTTGAACTGGTTGGTGATGACCGTGCCGGTGGCGACGTTGTTGAACACCGGGATCTCGGCTTCCTGGTAGAAGCGCTGGGCCGCGAGCGCCACGCCGGTGTTGATGAAGCCCACCGTGGCGACGACCTTCTCCTTGTTGATCAGCTCCTGCGCGACCTGGGCGCCGACCTCGTTCTTGGCCTCGTCGTCGCGCTCGATCAGCTGGATCTGGCGGCCCAGGACGCCGCCGTTCTTGTTGATCTCGGCGGCGGCGAGCTTGGCGCCGTCGCGCATCGAGACGCCCATCGAGGAGGAGCCCCCCGTGTAGGGACCGGTGAGCCCGATCTTGATCGGGTCGGCGGCCTGGGCCGGCATCAGCCCGAGCGCGGTGGCACCGAGCAGGGCGGCCACAAGAGAGCGTTTCGTCAGGATCATCGTTTCCTCTCCCAAGCGCGTCGCGGGCCGCGTCCGCATCGGCGCATCCCGGTCTGGCATGTCGATCGTGTTGGATCCGCTGCGCGCCTGCAGTCGACAGGCCCGTGAAGGCCGCGTCTCAAGAGCGTTCAAGCGTCCGCGGGCTGCCCTTCAATGTGGCATACCGGATGCGGTTACTCACTCTTTCAGGAAAGAACTCGCTACCGTCAAGGTCTCGGCGACGGCGTTACGCGACGTCGGACGTTGTCTGTGGAAGAAACCCGGTCCTCAGCATTTATCCTGCGGTTCCTCCGCGTGGAAGGATCGGACCGGTTCGGATTAAGACCCCGCGCTCTACGTGTTTCCGGCGATCTTGGGCGCCGCGACTGCGCGATCCGAAAGTCTCCGTGCCCATATCGGGAGCAATGCCCCGGACCGGACCGGCGCCGCCAGGCCCGCGCCTGTCATGGCGCTGTGATGTTCCCCGGCCACGCCGCTGGCCGGTACGGTCGGAGATTCGTCATGCGTCGCGTCGTCATTGCAGGCCTCCTCGGGTTGTGCGCCTCGGGCGCCTCTCGCGCCGAGACGCGGCCCCACAACGTCGTCCTGTTCGTGGCCGACGGCCTGAGGGCGGGCATGGTGAATGCGCAGAACACCCCGACCATGGACCGGCTGATGAAGACCGGCGTGCGGTTCACCAACTCGCACTCGATGTTCCCGACGTTCACGATGCCGAACGCCACCGCGATGGCGACCGGCCACATGCTCGGTGATACCGGCCAGTTCGGGAACACGATCTACACCGCCTTCCCGGTGCCCGGCGCCGGCGACAGCCTGACCCCGTTCCTCGAGAGCGACCCCGTGCTCGGCGATGTCGACGAGCATTTCGCCGGCAATTACCTCAACGAGGAAACGATCCTGAAGGCCGCCCGCGCCAAGGGGTTCTCCACCGCCAGCATCGGCAAGCTCGGACCGTCCCTGGTCTTCGATCACACCGAGCGTTCCGGCCAGTCCAACATCCATATCGACGACAGCACCGGCCGGGCCGGCGGCATCCCGCTGGGAGACGCGATCCGCGCCCGCCTGACGGAGGTCGGCCTGCCGGCCCAGGCGCCCGCTCGGGGCGCGAACGGTCAGGCCGGCACCGCCGAGACGCCGGGTACCGCCGCGGCCAATGTCGAGCAGCAGGCCTATTTCACCGCGGTCGCCACCAAGGCGGTGCTGCCGCTGTTTAAGGCCCGGCAGCAGCCGTTCGTGCTGGTGTTCTGGTCGCGCGATCCGGACGGGACGCAGCACAACCAGGGCGACAGTCTCGGGCGGCTGGTGCCCGGCATCAACGGGCCGACGAGCCTGGCCGCCATCCACAACGCCGACGACAACCTCGCCGCCCTCCAGGCCGCCTTGCGGGAGCAAGGGCTGGCCGAGACCACTGACATCGTCCTGACTTCGGATCACGGCTTCTCGACCATCTCGAAGGAGAGCGCGTCGAGCTTCGCCGCTGGGCAAACCTACAAGGGCGTGCCGGCCCGGCAACTGCCCCCGGGGTTCCTCGCCATCGACCTGGCGCACGACCTCGGGCTGACGCTGTTCGACCCGGACGCCAAAGGCGCCAAGGTGGAGGCCGGGACGTTCCCGAGCCGCGCCAACGGCCTGATCGGCACCGATCCAGCCAAGCCCGACGTGGTGGTGGCGGCCAATGGCGGCTCGGACCTCGTCTACGTGCCGAACGGAGACACCGCGCTCGCCCGGAAGGTCGTCGCGGCGCTGTCCCGCCAGGATTACGTCAGCGGCCTGTTCGTCAGCGACGCGCTGGGCGCCATCCCCGGGACCCTGCCGCTCTCGGCCATCGCCCTCGACGGCTCGGCCCTGACGCCGATGCCCGCGATCGTGGTGAACTTCCGCAGCTTCACCACGGGCTGCGTCGATCCCACGACCTGCGGCGTCGAGGTATCGGACACCACGCTTCAGCAGGGGCAGGGCATGCACGGCAGCTTCGCGCGCTCTGACACCCGCAACGCCATGGGCGCTGTGGGGCCGAGCTTCCGGCGCGGCCTGGACAGCGACATCCCGGCGAGCAACGCCGACCTCGGCAAGACCATCGCGCAGATTCTGAACCTGGACATCTCCGACAAGGGCAAGCTGGTCGGCCGCGTCCTGACGGAAGCGATGGTCAACGGTGCCCGCCCAACAGCTCAGACGCATACCCGCCGCTCGGAGCCGGACGCCGCCGGCATCGTGACGGTGCTGAACTACCAGACGGTCGGCGAGACCCGGTATTTCGATGCCGCCGGCTATCCGGGCCGGACGCTCGGCTTGGTCGAAGAGACGCACGCTTCGGGCGGCCACTGACCTCCGACCGGCATATCATGGAGTAAACGAAGGGCCGTACCCGGCGGGGTACGGCCCTTCGCATTCCAATCTCATCCCTCGGCCGAACCGGTGTCCGGATCGGCGGCGAGACTACGCCATGCCCAGCGCCTGCATGTAGAGCTCGAGGATCGCCTCCTGCTCCTGGCGCTCGCTGTGATCCTGCTTGCGGATCCTGATGATCGTCCGCACCGCTTTCGCGTCGAAGCCCCGGCCCTTCAACTCGGCGAACACCTCCTTGATGTCGCCCATGATGCCGGCCTTCTCCTCTTCGAGCCGCTCCAGGCGCTCGATGAACTGCTTGAGCTCGTCGGCGGCCACGCCCTCGGAGGACGAGACGTCGCCACCGGGCCGCTGGGCTGCTGCGGTGGGCATCGAATGGGCGTTCATGGGGCTCTCCGGGATGCGCGGCGCAGGTGCGCCCTGGACCGGTGGTTAACGGTCCGAACTTACCGGAAGCTTAGCCGATTCTCGCCGTCCCTTTCGCCCGGTCAGTGATCCTTGGCCTGGGAAGCCGAAAATCCCGCTTGCTGCTGGGGGCTCGCCTCGGTCTGATGCTGTGCCTTCCATTCGCCGTAGGGCATCCCGTAGACGGCCTCGCGGCTCTCGTCCTTGGTGAGCGGCACGCCGGTCTCGTCGGCGGCATCCTTGAGCCAGTTCGACAGGCAGTTCCGGCAGAAGCCCGCCAGGTTCATCAGGTCGATGTTCTGCACGTCGGTGCGATTGCGCAGGTGCGACACGAGCCGTCGAAATACCGCGGCTTCGAGTTCGGTCTGGGTCTGCGGGTCGATCTCGGGCATGGTGTGGTACGCTTTCCGGTTGCGGACGGCCGCACGCATCTCGGGATCGCCGGCGTCGCGATCAAGCTCCGATCAGCGGACGCAGGATGCGGGCGAAGCGCTCGGCCCATTCCTCCTGCCCTTCCTGGCCGGCGATAAGGTCCTGGCGGATCTCCACGAGGGCGTTGGCCAAGCCGCGCGCGGTGGCGTGGCGGTCGATCGTATCGCCCGGCAAGCCGCCGCCATAAGGCTGGTTGTCGCCCACGGTGAGCCCGGCCGGATCGGCCGCGAGCGCCTCGATCAGCGGCCGGGCGAGGCGTTCGTCCCGGTCGTACAGGATGCCGACCTGCCAGGGCCGTGCCGTTCCGCGCCAGTAGGGCGTGAAACTGTGCATGGTCAGGATCGCCGGGGGACGCCCGGCCGCCTGGGCCGCCGCGATCGCCGCGTCGATGGCCGCATCGAACGGCGCGTAGAAGCGCGCGATCCGGGCCTGCTTGCCGGCCTCGTCGATGCGGGCATTGCCCGGCACCACGGCGCCGTCGGAGAGGCGCATCACAAGGGTCGGGTCGGCCCGGCCGCGGTTCGGGTCGATGATCAGACGCGAAAAGTTGGTCAGGATCGCCGGCACGTTCAGCCGGGCCGCGAGCCCGCGCGTCACCGCGGCGGCGCCGATATCGTACGCGATGTGCCGGGCGAACTCGGATTCCGGCACGCCGAGCTCGATGTCCGGGGGCACGAAGTTCGACGCATGATCGCACGCGATGATCAGCCCGCAGGCGGGATCTCCGGGTAGGATTTCGCACGGGTGCGGGGCGTCGGCGCGCGCTTCAGTCTCCGGACGGGTCACGGGGCTCCGAGGGTTGGATCTATGGGACGGCGCCGATCGCGCTTGCCGTGGGGCGGCGGCTCGGGCAGATCACCTGACGAGGCGAGATGCCTACCAAACAACGTGCGCTCACGGCAAGAAACGGGCCCGCCGTCCACCAATGCGTGGGCGGGGATCGCACGCAAGAACATCCTGTGAGGAGCCCGTCCGACGCCATGTCCGAATCCGTCCCGCCCATCGCCGCCCCCGCCGCGCAGCGCGCGCTCCTCGAAGCGCTCCTGACCGCCGGCATCCGGGCCGCCCATCCGGACCTGTGCCTGCCCGCGCACCTGCCGGAACCGAGCCCGGGACGCCTGATCATCCTGGCGGCCGGCAAGGCGGCCGGCAGCATGAGCGCGGTGGCCAGCCGGTTCTACCGGCAGAAGCACGGGCTCGGTGACGACCGCATCGTCGGCCTCGCGGTGGCGCGGCACGGCTACGGACAGGACGCTCCGGGCATCCACATGGTCGAGGCGGGACACCCGGTCCCCGACGAGGCCGGCATCGCCGCGACCCAGGAGGCCCTGCGGCTCGCCACCGAGGCCGGCCCGGACGACGAGGTTCTGGTGCTCCTGTCCGGCGGCGGCTCCGCCAACTGGATCGCGCCGGCCGGGGACCTGACGCTCGCCGAGAAGCAGGCGATCACCCGGGCGATGCTCCGCTCCGGCGCGCCGATCGGCGAGATCAACACCGTCCGCAAGCACATTTCGCGGATCAAGGGCGGTCGCCTCGCGCTCGCGGCCCGCAATGCCCGGCGGATCCTGACGCTCGCCATCTCGGACGTGCCCTTCGACGATCCGGCAGTGATCGCATCGGGCCCGACCGTGCCGGATCCCTCGACCCTGGCGGATGCCCGCGCCATCTGCGAGCGCCGGGGCATCCCGCTGCCGGGCTCGGCCGTCCGGCTCCTGAACGACCCGAACAACGAGACCCCCAAGGCCGGCGATCCCGCCTTCGCCCGGGCCGAGTACCGCATCATCGCCCGGCCGATCGACGCTTTGGAGGCGGCCGCCCAGGCGGCAAGGGACGCGGGCTACGAGCCGATCATGCTGGGCGCCGACCTCGAAGGCGAGGCCCGGGAGGTGGCGGCCGTGCACGCGAGCGAGGCCAAGCGCTACAAAGCGGCCGGGCAGCGCGTCGCGCTGATCTCGGGGGGGGAACTGACCGTCACCATCCGGGGCGAGGGCCATGGCGGCCCGAACCAGGAATATGCCCTGGCCCTCGCCGTGGCGCTGGACGGCGAGCCCGGCATCTCCGGGATCAGCGCCGATACCGACGGCACCGACGGCGGACGCGGCCTCGCCACCGATCCGGCCGGCGGCCTGGTCGACCCGACGACGCTTGATCGCGCCCGCGCCGCCGGCCTCGACCCGGCCGCGATGCTGGAGCAGAACGATTCGACCGCGTTCTTCGCGGCTCTTGGCGACCTCGTGAACCCCGGTCCGACCCGTACCAATGTCAACGATTGCCGCATCATCCTCGTCGGGTAGGTTCTTGAGGGGGGCGACCGGTTCGCCGGCCGCCGTGCCGGTGATCCTGGGGCTCGGCATCGCGCTCTTCGGCGCCGGCCCCGCGAAGGCCGACCTGCGCCTGTGCAACCAGACCGCCAGCAAGGTCGGCATCTCGCTCGGCTACCGTGATCCGCAGGGCTGGGTCACGGAGGGCTGGTGGGATCTGGCCCCGAAGGCCTGCGAGACGCTCCTGAAGGGGGCGCTGGCGGCGCGTTTCTATTACGTGTTCGCCGTCGACTACACGCGCGGCGGCGAGTGGAGCGGGCGCTCGCTGATGTGCACCCGCGACTCGGAATTCACGATCCGCGGGGTCGAGGATTGCCTTGCCCGCGGCTACGACCGGAACGGCTTCTTCGAAGTCGATACCGGCGAGCAGAAGAGCTGGACGATCCAGCTCACCGATCCCAACCGGGCGGACGCGCCGGCCAAGCCTTGAGGATGCCGTCGCGCCCTTGACGCTGCCCCGGGCGGGATGCCTACACCCGCACCCAACGAACCGACGCCGTCCGGGTCCAACCCCGAGACGAGCGCCGCGGAATACCCGGAGGATCCCGCTTGAAACGCTCGCGCCGTACAAAGATCGTCGCCACCCTTGGGCCGGCCTCGGACTCGCCGG
This sequence comes from Methylobacterium sp. WL64, assembly GCF_008039945.1. Classification (NCBI taxonomy): domain Bacteria; kingdom Pseudomonadati; phylum Pseudomonadota; class Alphaproteobacteria; order Hyphomicrobiales; family Methylobacteriaceae; genus Methylobacterium; species Methylobacterium sp. WL64. Next base: position 24,471 of record NZ_VRVA01000023.1, on the reverse strand, counting down.
AGATGATCGAACGCCTGTTCCGGGCGGGCGTGGACGTGTTCCGGCTCAATATGAGCCACCTGCCACGCGAGAAGCTGCCCGAGAAGGTCGAGGTGATCCGGGCGATCGAGCGCGAGGCCAAGCACCCGATCGGCATCCTGGTCGACCTGCAGGGCCCCAAGCTTCGGCTGGGCACCTTCGCGGAGGGCGCCGTGATGATCGAGACCGGCGCGACCTTCGTGCTCGACGGCGATCCCACGCCCGGCGATGCCAGCCGCTGCCACCTGCCGCACCCGGAGATCCTGGAGGCGCTCGAGGCCGGCCACGCCATCCTGCTGGACGACGGCAAGCTGCGTCTGACCGTGCTGGAGACCTCGGAGAACCGGGCCGTGACCCGGGTCGAGGTCGGCGGGAAGATCTCGAACCGCAAGGGCGTGTCGCTGCCCCACACGGTGATCCCGGTGCCGGCGATGACCGAGAAGGACCGGGCCGACCTCGATGCCGGCCTCAACGCCGGCGCCGACTGGATCGCCGTCTCCTTCGTCCAGCGTCCCGAAGACGTAGCCGAGGTCAAGAAGGTCTGCGCCGGGCGCGCCCTGGTGATGGCCAAGATCGAGAAGCCGCAGGCCCTGACCCGGCTCGACGAGATCATCGAGATCTCGGACGGCCTGATGGTCGCCCGCGGCGATCTGGGCGTGGAGATGCCGCTGGAGCAGGTCCCCGGCGTGCAGAAGCGGATCACCCGCAGCGCCCGCCGGTTCGGCAAGCCCGTGGTGGTGGCGACCCAGATGCTCGAATCGATGATCACGGCGCCGGTCCCGACCCGCGCCGAGGTCTCGGACGTGGCCACCGCGGTCTACGAGGGTGCGGACGCCGTGATGCTTTCCGCCGAGAGCGCCTCGGGCGCCTTCCCGGTCGGGGCCGTGGAGACCATGAACCGCATCGCCGAGCAGGTGGAGCGGGACTCGGTCTACTGGTCGATCATCCGGGCGCAGAGCGCGACGCCGGACGAGACCGCGGCTGACGCGATCGCGGCGGCCGCCCACCAGATGGTCGACGCGCTCAATCTCGACGCGATCATGGCCTGGACCAATTCGGGCTCGACGGCCCTGCGGCTGTCACGCGAGCGCCCGAACGCTACCGTGATCGCCCTCACGCCCCGGCGCGAGACCGCCCGGCGCCTGGCCCTAGCCTGGGGCACGCACCCGATCGTCACCAAGGATGCCAGCGACGTGGACGACATGTCGTTCCGCGCCGCCAAGTTCGCCGTGCGCGAGAAGTTCGCCGCGGTGGGCGACCGGGTCATCGTGGTGGCGGGCCTGCCGTTCGGCACCCCTGGGGCCACGAACCTCGTGCGGCTCACCTTCATCACCCGGGAGCACGCCGAGAAGGCGTGAGTCCTAATCCTTGAGCAGCGGCGCAGCCTCGCGCCTTTGCTCACCCGCGAACCGGACGATCTCGTCGGTCACGCGCTCCGCCGCCACGAAGTGGAGCATGTGACCGATCCCGGGCAGGAGCACGAGCCGAGCGCCTGGGATCGCCTTCGCCAGAGGCACCGCTTGGCTCTCACTGCGGACGATCGGGTCCGCATCGCCGGATATCACCAGGGTCGGAACGCGCAGGTCACCGTAGCGCGGGCTCTGAGCCGCCAGGGCGGCCGGCAGGCCGACGAGATCCTGAACGTTGGCGAGCAGCGTCCCGGGTCTCAGCACGAGGGAGGCCCGGACGAGCTCCGGGTATCCGGGTGTCTCCGACTGGGGCAGGAAGACCCGCTTGGCCGTCTCGGGAAGAAAATACTGGGCGACGGGCGCCCCGATCGTGCGGCTGAGAAGCCAGGCCACGGGCGGTTTGATGGCGAGACGCCAGTACCAAGGCAGGACCAGCATCCGCGACGGCATCGGCATCGCGACCGGAGCGGCCAAAACAAGGCCCGAGACCTGCGCCGGATGGTCGAGGGCGAGCGCCAGGGCCAGGGCTCCGGCCCAGGAATGCCCGAACACCAGCGCCGGGCCGACGCCCATTCGGTCGAGCGCCTCCGCGATGATCCGGGCCTGGATCGCGGGCGCCGCCGCCTCGCCGCCGTCGATCCGGTCGCTCCACCCGAAGCCCGGCCGATCGAAGGCGATCACCCGATAGCCCGCCGCTGCCAGTCGGCGGCCGATGCCCTCCATCGGATCGGAGGCGTTGGCCGAGGCACCGTGCAGCAGGACCACCGGCCGGCCGTTCGCCGGACCGGCCTGGATCGTCGCCAGACGCCCGCCGGCGACCTCGACGAAGGGTCCGGCGGGCGGGTTCGCGGCCCCGACCTTCAGGTCGATCACGAGGCTCGCGAGCGCGCTGAGGCCGAGAACCAGGCCCAGGATCGCGAAGGGGAGGGCGAGGAGCGTGAGGAGCAGTCCGGCCACGCGGCTCAAAGGTCGCGGCCGTCAACCTCCGGGGCCAGGCGGTCGACCGCCTCGCCGATCTTCTCCATCTTGGGATACAGCGCCCGCGCCCGGCGAAAGGCCGCGAGTGCCCGTGCCTTGTCATCGAGGGATTCGTAGATCCTGCCCATGGCGGCCCAGGCTTCGAAATGGCGCGGCTCCAGAACCAGTGCCCGGCGCAGGTCGGCGATGGCGTCGTCCTTATCGGTCAGAAGCCAGAACACCGTGGCGCGGCGGTTCCACCCCTCCGACCAGTTCGGCTCCAGGGCGGTGACCCGGTCCATCAGCTCGGCCGCCAGGGGGAAGTCGTGAGCCGAGATGGCCTGCCGGGCACGATCGGTGAGCAGGTCCGCGGTCGGGCTGCCGGACGCGTCGAGACGGCGCTCGATGAGCTTCGCTATGCCTTTCGCCTCGGCGGGATCCTCGCTGGCGCGCAGGCGGGTGAACAGGTCATCGAGGCTCACCGGCTTCGGCGCCGGCTTGGCCTCGGGCGCCGATTTGACCTCCGGCGCGGCGCGGCCGGGCCGGATGGCATCGGGTGCCGCGTCGGCGGGCGTCGCGGCCAGAACCGGCAGGCAGACCAGGGCGGCGATGAAGCGTGTCGGCATGATGCCGGTAGAGTGTGCGCGGGTGTCGCGCTCGTCAACGTGCCGCGGTGCCGCGCACGCGAAAGCAGCCGCGGCCCGGCCGGGCGCGGCTGCTTTCGCGTGACGATCTGCACACTCCCGAAAGACCGAGCACGGCCTGACGGGACGTCGCTCCGATACCCGGCCGGAGCCGGGCAGACGGCCTCAGCCCTGGCGAGCCTTGAAGCGCTTCTGGGTCTTGTTGATCACGTAGACCCGGCCCTTGCGGCGCACGAGCTGGTTGTCGCGGTGACGGCCGCGCAGGGACTTGAGGGAATTACGGATCTTCATCGGTTTCTCGAGCCCGGGCGGGGCCGTCCATTCACGGGGGATCGGGAACGTGTCAGCGAGGCGGGACGCGGGGTCGCGTCCAGCGATCACGAAACACGCATCGCGGGATGGCGCCGCCATATCAGGATTCGCCACCGCAAGGCAAGGCGTCGCAGGCAAAGGTGAGGCAGGTGAGGCAGGCAGGCGAGGCGTGGAAGCCGCGGTGCCTCAATGGACGCTGTCGGCAGCCGGGACCGCGGGGCTTTCGACCAGCTGCCGCCCGATCTCGTGCAGCAGCGCGTCCATCAGGGGCTTCAGCCGGACGAAATCCGACTCGCCCAGGCCCTCGGCGACGTTGAACAGCGCCAGCGCCAGCTCGGCCACCCGGTCGATCCCGCTGCCGGGCGCATCGATCGCGCAGAAGGCGGACTCGTCGAGGAAGCCGTCGCGGCTGCTCTCCGTCACGTCGATGACGATGCCGCGGGCCTCGCTCACGATCCCGTCCGCGCTCACCACGAAGCGGCCGCGCGCCAGGACCCAGCGGACGTCGTCCGGCGTCAGCACGGTGCGGTACTGGGCGACGTACAGCCCACCGTGACGCTGGAGGTTCTTGACGATCGCGCCGACCCGCTGCCGGTCCTGCGGATGGACGCGTTCGAAGAACAGCGCGTAGGTCGTGCCGTGGCCGGTGGCCGAGCGTGGGATGCCGAGCATCGTAGCGGCGACGGAATCGCAACGCACGACATCGTCGGCGATCCGCCATTCCCAGGTCCCGACATTCGACGCCGCGAGGGCGCGGGCGACGATGTCCGTGTCCTTCCGCCGCGCGCGCGCATCCAAGCCCACCGGTCACGCTCCGAAACTGAGGGGAAATCCAGGTCCACGCACGCGGCGGAAGTCCTTGTGCGCGCACGCGGTATCTGGTCGACTCACTAGCCCGGCGCCCCCTGCGGCACAACGCAAACGAAGCCGCGGGCCGGTCCAATCCCCGCCCATCGATCGGTCCGGTTCAGGGGCGGGCATAGCCACCCGCGAGCTGGCCCTTGCCGATCACCCGCCCGCGCATCGCGTCGAGGACGGCGCCCCGACCAGGGCTGTCGGGCAGGTCGAGCACGCTCCCAACCGCGTAGATCTGGAACAGGTAGGCGTGGCGTCCATGGCCGCTCGGCGGATCGGGCGGGAGCCATTCGGGCTGCAAGAAGCTGTTTTTTCCGAGGCTCATCGGGGTGCCAGCCCGGTCGGGGCTCGCCAGCGCCCCCTCGTCGAGGCTGTCGACCGAGGGCGGAACATTCCACACGATCAGGTGAACGAGGGGCTGCGGCGTGGGGCTGCCGGCATCCTCGACCAGCAGGACCAGCGTGCCGGTCCCCGCCGGCACGCCGCTCCAGGCCAGGGGCGGCGAGAGGCCCGGCCCGTCCGTGGTGTAGTGTGCGGGGATCTCGGCACCGTCCGCGAAGGCGGGGCTCGTCAGCGTCAGCGTCTCCGGGACGTCGGCGAAATCCGCGTGAAAGGCGGTCTTCTCCATCCCGGCCTTGAGGCCGGACAGGGCCGCGCCGAGCGCGTGGGGAATCTTTTCGAGCATGGTTCGGGCCTCCGCTGCGGTCTCAACCGCGCGCGGAGGCTCCGGTTCAGGCGCGGCGCTCGGCCGCGACCATGTAGTTCACCGCCTTGTCCCGGCTGGTGCGCCATCCGTCGGTCAGGGGATTGTAGGCGACGCCGATCGTGTCGGTGACGTCGAGGCCGCCCGCCTGGATGGCGCGGCGAAACTCGTCGGGCGTCACGAACTTCTCCCAATCGTGCGTGCCCCGCGGCAACCAGCCGAGCACGTACTCGGCGCCCACGATGGCGAGCCCGAACGAGCGCAGGGTCCGGTTGAGGGTCGCGCCGAACAGCATCCCGCCAGGCTTCACGGCGGCGCAGGCGGTCCGCACGAAGGCCGGCATATCGGAGACGTGCTCCACCACCTCCATGATCAGCACGGCGTCGAAGATCTGGCCGGACGCGACCACCGTCTCGATGGTCTCGCCGCGATAATCCACCGGCACGCCGCCGGCCGCGGCGTGGGCGCGGGCCACCGCGATGTTCTGTTCCGCGGGATCGAGGCCGGTCACGGTGGCGCCGAGCCGGGCCAGGGGTTCCGACAGCACGCCGCCGCCGCAGCCGACATCGCACAGCGTCAGGCCGTCCAGGGGGAACGGCGCCTGCGGATCCCGGTCGAACCGGCGGCAGAGCGCGTCGCGGATATAGGCCAGGCGCACCGGGTTGAACCGGTGCAGCACCCGCATCGGCCCGGCCTCGTCCCACCAGGTCGCGGCGAGCGCGTCGAAGCGCGCGACCTCGCCGCGATCGACGAAGCCGTCCGTCCCGGGGTTCGTGGCTGCCCTGTCCATGCGCGATCCGTTCCGTCGAGGCCGGCGGTCCGCCTGCGATGCCCGAACGCCAGGCCGTCGCCGGGCGGTCCGGATCGGGGCGGCCGACGCGGCATATCCGGGCCGCCATAGCACGGCTGCCCCGGGGCCGTCGCCGCGGCGCGCCGGCACCGTGCTTGGCGGGTTCCATGCTTGGCCGGTTGTTGACACCTCAACGAGCCGCTTGTACCCGCCGGGCACTGTCCGGGACCCGCCAGGGCGGTTCGTCCCCAGTCGCCGCCGGGAACCCGCGAAGAACCATCATGCCCCGTCTGGTGATGAAATTCGGCGGCACCTCCGTCGCCACGCTCGACCGCATCCGCAACGTGGCCCGCCACGTCGCCCGCGAGGTCGCGGCCGGCTACGAGGTCGCCGTGATCGTGTCGGCCATGTCCGGCAAGACCAACGAGCTGGTCGAGTGGGTGAAGGACGCCAACCCGCTCTACGACCCGCGCGAGTACGACGCCGTGGTGGCCTCGGGCGAGCTGGTGACCGCGGGCCTCCTGGCGGTCGCCCTGCAGAAGGACGGCCTCAAGGCCCGCTCCTGGCAGGGCTGGCAGATTCCCGTGCTGACCTCGGATGCGCACGGCTCGGCCCGCATCGCCGAGATCGACCCGAAGAACCTCGAGGCGGGCTTCGCGAAGGGCGAGGTGGCGGTTATCGCCGGCTTCCAGGGCATCCATGCCGAGACCGGCCGGGTGACGACCCTCGGGCGCGGCGGCTCGGACACCTCGGCGGTGGCCGTGGCAGCCGCGATCCAGGCCGAGCGCTGTGACATCTACACGGACGTGGACGGGGTCTACACCACCGATCCGCGCATCGTGCCGAAGGCCCGGCGCATGGAGCGCGTGACCTTCGAGGAAATGCTGGAGATGGCGTCGCTCGGCGCCAAGGTCCTGCAGGTCCGCTCCGTGGAACTCGCCATGGTCCACCGGGTGCCGACCACGGTCCGGTCCTCCTTCGATCCGCCGGACGCAGCGCGCCCGGGCACCCTCATCTGCGACGAGGACGACATCGTGGAACAGCAGATCATCACCGGGATCGCATTCTCCCGGGACGAGGCGCAGATCACCCTGCGCCGGGTCAAGGACAGCCCCGGCGTGGCCGCCGCCATCTTCGGGCCGCTGGCCGACGCGAACATCAACGTCGACATGATCATCCAGACCGTGTCGGGCGACCAGTCGACCACCGACATGACCTTCACGGTGCCGGCCGCCGAGTACGAGCGCACCCGCGCGATCCTCGACCAGGCGAGTCCGCAGATCGGCTACGCGCAGATCGAGGGGGCCACCGACGTGGTCAAGGTCTCGGCGATCGGAGTCGGGATGCGCAGCCACGCGGGCGTCGCAGCCAAGGCGTTCCGGGCTCTGGCCGAGAAGGGCATCAACATCCGCGCGATCACCACGTCGGAGATCAAGTTCTCCGTGCTGATCGATGCGGCCTATACGGAGCTTGCCGTGCGCACGCTCCACTCGCTATACGGCCTGGATCAGGCCTGAGCCTGGGGGGTCGCGACGAGAGCGCCCACGGCCTGACCGGAACGTCGGCTCGGTGGACGAGGGCGCGCTGAAACAAGAGATCAGGTAAGGGGTTGGAATCACGTCCACTCGCATGGCGAGCGGTCGGGGTCTCATCAGCGGATCGGGTGTCTTGAGCTAGAACAGTCACGGGCCTTTCCGCCGAACCCGGAGATCTTCCGGGGGCTCGCGGCGCGGTCCATCCGGCGCCGGACGTTTCCCAGTCGGCGCCAAGGTTGCAGGGTGGTCGACGCCAAGGCCGCTCGCCGACGTTGGAACGACGAATCGATGCCCGCTGCGCCCGGAGGCCCGCGCCTGCTGCTGCGCCGCCTCCGCGAAGCGATGGCGGAGCCGGTCAGTCCCCAGGCACGCCTCGACCGCATCGTCGTCCTGATCGCCGCCAACGTGGTGGCCGAGGTCTGCTCGGTCTACGTCCTGAGGGACGACAACACCCTCGAGTTGTTCGCCACCGAGGGCCTGAACCGCGAGGCGGTCCACCAGACGCGTATGAACGCCGACGAGGGCCTCGTCGGCCTGATCGCCCGGACCGCCGAACCGCTCTCCCTCTCGGACGCGCAGAACCACCCGGCCTTCTCCTATCGGCCGGAGACGGGCGAGGAGGCGTATCACGCGTTCCTGGGCGTGCCCCTGCTGCGGGCCGGCAACACGCTCGGCGTGCTTACCGTCCAGAACCAGACCTACCGGGTCTATTCCGAGGAGGAGATCGAGGCGCTCCAGACGACCGCGATGGTCCTCTCGGAGATGATCGCCTCGGGCGAGCTGGAGGGCCTGGCGCCGGATGCCGGCACCGCCGCTCGCCGCCCGGTCGTCGCCCGCGGCATCGCGCTGGCGGACGGCATCGGGCTCGGCCACGTCGTGCTTCACGAGCCGCGCGTGGTGGTGAAGACGCTGATCGCCGAGAACGTCGAGCGCGAGGTCACGCGGCTCGACGCGGCGATCGAGGAGGTCCGCTCCGCCATCGACGCGCTGGTCGAACGCGGCGACCGGATCGGCACCGCCGAATCGCGCGAGGTGCTGGAGACCGTCCGGATGTTCGCCCACGACAAGGGCTGGCTCCGGCGGATGCGTGAGGCCGTGGCCTCCGGCCTGACCGCCGAGGCCGCCGTCGAGCGGGTGCAGTCGGACAACCGCGCCCGGATGATGCGCCAGGCGGACCCGTACCTGCGCGAGCGCCTGCACGACCTCGACGACCTCGCCAACCGGCTGCTGCGCACCTTGATCGGTCCGGAGGCCGGTGGAGCCGTCATCCTGCCGGAGAACGCCATCTTGGTGGCGCGCACCATGGGGCCGGCCGCGCTGCTCGACTACGATTCCTCGACGCTGCGCGGCATCGTCCTGGAGGAGGGCGGTCCCACCAGCCACGTCGCCATCGTGGCCCGGGCGCTCGGCATCCCGGCGGTGGGCGAAGTCGAGAACGCCTCCGCCCTGTGCGATGCCGGCGATGCCATCATCGTCGACGGCGTGGCCGGCGAGATCCACGTCCGGCCCGGCCCCGAGGTCGAGGCGGCCTATGCCGAGATGGTGCGGCTGCGCGCCCGTCGGCAGGAGCAGTATCGGGCCCTTCGGGACGTCCCGGCCCAGACCCGGGACGGGGTTCGCGTCGGCCTGCAGCTGAATGCCGGCCTGCTGGTCGATTTCAGCCACCTGCACGAGACCGGCGCCGAGGGCGTCGGCCTATTCCGCACCGAATTGCAGTTCATGGTGGCCCAGCGCATGCCGTCGGCCGCGGAGCAGCAGGAGCTCTACCGCAAGGTGTTTGCGGCCTCCGCCGGCAAGCCCGTGACGGTCCGCACGCTCGATATCGGCGGCGACAAGATCCTGCCTTACATGGCCAAGCTCGAGGAGGAGAACCCGGCGCTCGGCTGGCGGGCGATCCGCATCGGCCTCGACCGGCCGGCCCTGCTGCGGATGCAGCTGCGCGCCCTCCTGAAGGCCGCTGACGGCGATCCGCTCAAGATCATGTTCCCAATGGTGGCCACCGTGGACGAGTTCGTCCGCGCCCGCGGCATCGTGGAACGCGAGAAGGCCTATCTGCGCCGCCACGGCTACCAGCTCCCCACCGAGTGCCGGCTGGGTGCGATGGTCGAGGTGCCCTCGCTGCTGTTCCAGATCGACGAGATCGCGAAGGAAGCCGACTTCCTCTCCGTCGGCTCGAACGATCTGATGCAGTTCCTGTTCGCGGTCGACCGCGAGAACCGCCGGGTCGCCGACCGGTTCGACCCGCTCTGCGTCGCGGCCCTGCGGGCGTTCCGGCTGATCGCCGAGCGGGCCAACGCGGCCGGTTGCCCGGTGACGGTCTGCGGCGAGATCGGCGGCCGGCCGCTCGACGCGATGGCGCTGATCGGCATCGGCTACCGCAGCCTGTCGATGTCGCCGGCCGCCATCGGCCCGGTCAAGGCGATGGTGCTCAGCCTCGATGCGGCCGCCGTGTCGGAGCTGATCGACGCCGAGATGGCCCGGATGCACGACGGCGATTCCCTGCGCCCGGCGCTCACTGCCTTCGCACACGCCCACGGCGTTCCTATCTAACCCGTGATGCCGCTCTTGCCGAAGGTTCGGCCGGGGTTGTACGGCACAGCCACGACGCTTTCCGTCGGTGCGCTGCGGTTTTCGCGCGCGAAGGGAGGCGGCGTGGGGTGGGCCTCTGTCCTGCCGCGTCGGTCAACTTTAAGATCCCGCGCTCCCACCCCTGAGACGAGACCACGCCCGGCCTGGAACGTCGTGCGCCAGAACCTGCAGAAACACGGGCGATGATCCCCTTTCCCACCGAGCGCCTCGACGCCATCCTGTCGCGGCACGAATTCGTCACCGCGCAGCTCGCCACCGGCGAAGGCGAATCCGAGACCGTGATCCAGCTCTCTCGTGAGCTGTCCGATCTCGATCCCGTGGTGGACGCGATCCACACCTACCGGTCGGCGCTTGCGAACCTGGCGGGCCTGGAGGCGATGATCGACGAGGCCGGCACCGATCCGGAGATGCGCGCCCTTGCGGCCGAGGAGAAACCGGAGGCCCAGGATCAGCTCGAAGGCGCCTACCGGGCATTGCAGCTCATACTGCTGCCCAAGGATGCCGCCGACGAGAAGAGCGCGATCCTGGAAGTCCGCGCCGGCACCGGCGGCGACGAGGCGGCACTGTTCGCCGGCGACCTATTCCGGATGTACGCGAAATACGCCGAGTCGAAGGGCTGGCGGGTCGAGGTGATTTCCGAGAGCGAGGGCACCGTCGGCGGGTTCCGCGAGGTCGTGGCGGAGGTGAAGGGCAAGGGCGTGTTCGCGCGCCTGAAGTTCGAAAGCGGCGCGCACCGCGTGCAGCGGGTGCCGAACACCGAGACGCAGGGCCGCATCCACACCTCGGCCGCCACCGTGGCGGTGCTGCCGGAGGCCGAGGAGGTCGACATCGTCGTCAACGACGCCGACCTGAAGATCGATACGATGCGGGCCCAGGGCGCCGGCGGCCAGCACGTCAACAAGACGGAATCGGCAATCCGCATCACCCACCTGCCCACCGGTATCGTGGTCTTCGTCCAGGAGGAACGGTCGCAGCACAAGAACCGCGCCCGGGCGATGTCGCTGCTGCGTGCCCGGCTCTACGACGCCGAGCGGACCGCAAAGGATTCCGCCCGTGCCGCCGACCGGCGGGCGCAGGTCGGGTCCGGCGACCGCAGCGAGCGCATCCGGACCTATAATTTCCCCCAAGGGCGGGTGACCGACCACCGCATCAACCTGACCCTCTACAAGCTGGAGGAGGTCATGGCCGGCACCGCGCTGGACGAGGTGGTGGACGCGCTCATCACCGAGCATCAGGCCGAGTTGCTGGCCGCCGAAGGCATGGCCTGAGCGGCGGCGTGATCGCGGGAACGAGCCGGGGCCTATCGCGGCGGGAGGCGCTGCGTCGGGGAACCACCCTGCTCAGCTCCGGCGGCAACGCGGAAGCCGCGGGGGACGCGCGCTTCCTCCTGCTGGGCCTGCTCGGCCTCGATGCGCGCGACCTCCTCCTCGACGGGGACCGGATTCTCGACGCGCAGGCTGGCGACACCCTCGACGCGGCTTTCGCGCGGCGGCTCGCCGGCGAGCCTGTGGCCCGCATCCTGGGCGCCTGGGAGTTCTGGGGCCTGCCATTCCGGCTGGCGCCCGAAACCCTGGTCCCGCGTCCCGATACCGAGACTCTGGTGGCGACGGCGCTCGCCTGCGCTCCGGACCGGGCGGCATCACTCCGGTGCCTCGACCTCGGCACCGGCTCAGGCTGTATCCTGGTGGCGCTCCTGAGCGAGCTGCCGCAGGCCAGCGGGCTCGGCCTCGACCGGTCGCAGGCAGCCCTGCGCATCGCCCGGCACAACGCGGTCGCCAACGGGGTCGGCGGCCGGGCGGCCTTCGCGGCGGGGGATTGGTGCGACGCCCTCCGGGGCAGCTTCGACCTTGTGGTTTCGAACCCGCCCTACATCGTCCGCCACGTCATCCAGCACCTCGACCGGGACGTGCGGCTGCACGATCCCCACGCCGCTCTCGATGGTGGGCCGGATGGGCTCGACGCCTACAGACGGATCCTCGATGGGGTCCGGGACGCCGCGCTGCTGGCGCCGGGCGGACGGCTGCTGCTCGAGATCGGGTACGATCAGGCCGAGGCGGTGCAGACGCTTGGACGCGGCGCCGGCTACGCCGACCTGGGGCTCAGGCGCGATCTGGCGGGCCACGATCGCGTCCTGACATTCGGCCTTCCATTCGGCCATACGGATGCCTAGATCCGCGACGACGATCGGTGGGCTGAGAAAATGCTTGTTGCATCTCCCGGGGAACGCTAGAGTCCGCTTGAAGGTCGCGAACGGTTCGTTAAGACGGACGATTATACGGTCGGCAACGATCGCAGGTCCCCGCCCGGTTCGCTGATCCCCCGTATTGTTGGACTTGAGCGCGCGTGCGACTGCGCGTCAGTTCGACAACACTCGAACCTGACAATCGACTGGTTTCTGGCGTCTGTGCCCGGACGCGCGGTGCGAGGGATGGTCAGGCGAACGCGCGGACCGTGAGGCGGTCGACCGTGCGGCTTCACCGGGTGCATTTGGCCGGAGCGCGTCTGAAGATCGACGCCGGACGCCCCGAAGAACGTCGTTTGCGTGAACGAGGGTCACTGAAGACCGATGAGACCAAACCAGAATCGACGGATGCGCGGCCGTAACCGGCCGAAAGGTCCGAATCCGCTGACGCGCTCTTACGAATCCAACGGCCCCGACGTCAAAATCCGCGGCACGGCGCAACACATCGCCGACAAGTACGCGCAGCTTGCCCGCGACGCGCAGGCGGCCGGCGATCCCGTAGCGGCCGAAAACTATTTCCAGCACGGCGAACACTATTTCCGGATCGTATCCGGCGCCCAGGAGCAGACTCGGCCGACGAATACCGGTGGATATGCCAGCCGCGCCTACGACGACGAGATGGACGAGGGTGACGACGAGGGCCAGGGCAACGGCGCGTCGCAGAACGGCCAGCCCTACAATGGCTACGACGACGGCGACCCGGGTCAGCAGCCCCAGCCCTACGAGATGCGGCAGGACCTGAACCAGCAGCAGGACGGTCGTCAGCAGCAGGGCCGCGATCGCTTCCAGAACCGGGACCAGCGGCGCTTCGACAACAATGGTCGCCAGGATTACCGGCGCCAGGATCAGCCCCGGCAGGATTACCAGCGGCAGGATTCCCCGCGGCAGGACTATCAGCAGCGTCCCGACTACCGGCAGGATCGGCAGGACGGACGGCAGGATTACGGCCGCCAGGATTACCGGCAGGAGACGCGCCAGGAGACGCGCCAGGAGACGCGGCAGGACGCCCGCGGCGATCAGAACCGCTACGAGTCCGGCCGGTCCGAGACCGCGCGTGCGGAGCCCCGGCAGCAGGAGAGCCGCCAGGAAACTCGCCAGGACGCCCGCCAGGACGCCCGCTCCGACGAGCGTCAGCCGCGCCGGAGCGAACCTAGGGGCGAGGCGGTCGCTCGCAGCGAGACGCCCCGTCAGGCCGAGCCCGCGCCCCGTCGCGAGCGTCGCCGCGAGGCCGCTCCGGCTCCGGTCACGGCGGAGGATCCGGCGAGCCTGCCGGCGTTCCTGATGACGCCGCCCCGTCCGGTGGCGGCCACGACTCCCGTCGAGCAGCCGGCGGTCCCGGCCCCCGAGGCCGCAGCCGAGGAGGCGCCCGTGAAGCCGCGCCGCCGTCGCCGGCCGCGCTTCGAGGGAATCGCCCCGGAAGAGGGCGAGGCCCGCGCACCCGCCGAGGACGCCCCGACCGAGTGAGGCGGAACGCCGACGCCGCCTGAGAAAGCCGTCCCGGGACACCGGGGCGGCTTTTTGCATGGGTCATGCTGGTCGGTTGGCACCCTCAGTTGATGATCGCTCTCCATCGTCGCGCGCGCTGAAGCAGTCCAGTGAGGCGCCACTTTCGCGAATCATGTGATGCCCTGGCTTGCTTCGCTCCGCTCGCAACGACGGTGAGGGGGGACTGTCGGCTCGCAAACGGATCAGGCCCGGGCGGCCCGCCAGTCCGGGTAGGCATGGATCTGGTGGATCAGCCGGTGGCGTCGGCCGATTTCGCCGAACGGCGCGATCTCCCAGTCCCAGACCTGGACTGGCGGCGGCAGAGCCACCCCGAACATCAGGTCGAGGCTGTCGGTCACCCGCCCGGCCCGGTCCTCCACACGCTGCACGATGTCGGTGATCAGGCAGACCCGCGCGGTCCCGGATGCGAGCCGGTCCAGGGCCGCGAGATGAGTCTCGACGATCTGGGTGCCCAGTTGCGGCGGCGCCTCACGGCCCCGCGCTTCGTGAGCCTCGATCGGAACGATCGGGAGCTGCGACAGCAGGTTGGCCGACACGATCAGGTCGGCGGACGCACAGACCTCGGCGAGGCCTGGATCGCCCAAGCCCGCGCTGATCTCCGCGGTCACCAGGGCGACGTTGCGGTGTCGGCGGGCGGTGAGCCGTGCCGGCCAGGGATGGACGGCGTCCACCAGAGACACCCGGTCGAACAGGTCCGCGAGGGCTATGAGCGGGACGTCGTCGAGGAGCCCGGACCCGAGCACCACCACCGACCCGCGCCGGGCCGTCGCCTCGGCGGCGGCGATGATCACGCCGCGCGCCCGGGTCAGGTGCGGCGCCCAGGCCGCGCGGCACCGGCGGGACCGGGCGTGGAGACGGCCGCTCTGGCGGACATAGCCGAGGCGGCGCAGGCGCAACGGCGCGGGATTGACCAGCGACAGCGCCCACTCGAACAGCATCGGGGGGGGGGTCAGGCCTCGTCGGCCGCCGCGGCCGCCCGCGCCGCGACGCTGCGATAGCCAGTCGCGAGCACGTAGAGCTCGCTGGAATCGGACCGGCTTGCCGCCGGCTTCACGTGGCGCACCGCCGTGAAGTCTCGCTTCAGGTCGGCCAGCAGGGCGTTCTCTGTGCCGCCCTGCAGCACCTTGGCGAGGTAGGCGCCGCCCGGGGCCAGGATCTCGCGGGCGAACTCGGCCGCGGTCTCGGCCAGGCCGATGATCCGCAGGTGGTCGGTCTTCTTGTGACCGGTGGCGTTGGCGGCCATGTCGGACAGGACGAGGTCGGCCGGGCCGCCGAGCAGCGTGGTCAGCTTCACCGGTGCCTCGGGATCCAGGAAGTCGAGGGTGATGAACTCGACGTTCGGCATCGGCTCGATCTCAAGGAGGTCGATGCCGACGACGCGGCCCGTCGTCCCTACGATCCGGGCCGCCACCTGCGACCAGCCGCCCGGCGCTGCCCCGAGGTCGACCACCCGCTGGCCGGGCTTGAGCAGCTTGTAGCGCTCATCGATCTCGATGAGCTTGTAGGCCGCGCGGGAGCGATAGCCCTCGCGCTTGGCCCGGGCCACATAGGGATCGTTGAGCTGGCGCTCCAGCCACCGCTTCTGCGACAGCGTCCGGCCGCGGCCGGTCTTCACCCGCTGCTTCAGGTCGCCGCGCACGCCGCCCGTGGAGCCCGCGCCCCCGCGCCGGTCCGTCATCGTGGTGTCCTCATCGGACGGCCTTCCGGTTCCAGACGCCGTCCTCCCGCATCATGTTCATCAACAATCCTTCGCGCAGGCCCCTGTCGGCGATGCGCAGGCGCTCGGACGGGAAGGCCCGCCGGATCGCCTCCAGGATCGCGCAGCCCGCGAGTACCAGATCCGCGCGATCGCGTCCGATGCAGGGATTGTCGGCCCGCTGCTCCAGCCGCGTGTCGAGCAGATCGTCGATGGCCGCGGAGACCTCATGGTCGCTCATCCACAGGCCGTCCACCCGCCGCCGCTCGTAGCGGGCCAGCCGCAAATGCATGGCGGCGATCGTGGTCACCGTGCCGGACGTGCCGAGCAGGTGGAAATGCGGGGCCGTGGCCGCCGCCGCCGCCCGGATCGCGAAGGCGGACAGCTTTTCCGCCACCTCCTCGACCATGCCCTCGAACATCCGCCGGGTCACCTCGGCGCCGCCATGGCGTTCGGCCAGGGTGACGACGCCGACCGGCAGGGAATCCCAAGCGCGGATCCGCAGAGTCGGGTCGGTGGACGGGTTGGCCGCCTCGCCGTCGAGCCACGCGATCTCGGTGGAGCCGCCGCCGATGTCGAAGATCACCACGGATTCCGCGTCCGGGTCGGCGAGCGCCGCGCAGCCCGTCACCGCGAGATACGCCTCGGTCTGCCGGTCGACGATCTCGAGGTCGAGGCCGACGCCCCGGCGGACGCGCTCGACGAAGGCCGCGCCGTTCACCGCGAGGCGGCATGCTTCCGTGGCGATCACCTTGGCCCGGCGGACGCCCCGGGCCTGCATCTTGGTCCGGCAGATCCGCAGGGCCTCGACGGTGCGCTCGATCGCGGCGTCGTTGAGACGGTCCGAGGTGCCCAGTCCCTCGCCGAGGCGGACGATGCGCGAGAAGGCGTCGATCACCCGGAAACCGCTGAAGGTCGGCTCGGCGATGAGAAGGCGGCAATTGTTGGTGCCGAGATCCAGCGCCGCGTAGGCGACGCGTCGTCTGTCACGGCCCGGCGACGGGGCCGTCGGCTGGAGCGGCACTGCGCCGGCCGACGTGCGGGACGGCGCGGCCGCAGCGGTCTCGTCCCTCATCGGCGCGGCCGTCGGTCCTTCGGGTCAGCCAGGAGCGTCGCGCTCGGCCATTCTTGATGGAAGACCCTACAGGGTCGGTCGGGAACTGCAATGTCCGATCGTCGCGACCCACCTTAGGCCGCGGTCGTCATGCGACTGCCTTCATGGCGCCCGACCGGCGCGGGATCGGACGCAGCAGGCTCTTGACCTGGGAATAGGGGCGGGGCCGGTTGATCACCTCGTCGAGCCGCGACCACAGGGTCTTCGGCGAGAATGGCTTGGCGATGATCTCGTTGACCCCCAGCGCGACGGCGCGGTCGACCACGTTCCGGCGCGGCTGGGCCAGCATCAGGATGATCGGGATGGTCGGGCAGGGGGAGGTCGAGGGCGTGCGCGCGAGCCGGATGAACTCTTCCCCGGACAGGATCGACAGGTCCCAGTCGATGATGCTGATGTCGGGCTTGCTCTCGGCCAGCACGCCCAGCGCCTCGGCGCCGTCTGGCGCCTCCAGCACGCGCTTGATGCCGACGCGCATGAGCATGTCGCGCACGATTCGCCGGATGTAGAGACTCTCATCGACCACGAGGGCCGAAAGATCGGGGAAGGTCGGAGTCGCGATCATGGCCGGGTGCCGTTGCGGGGCGCGACGCGAGTCTAGCCGAACAGCCTTTGCGTTTCGCTAACGCCCTCTCGTCCAAGGCGAACGCCTGGATCCACAGGGTCCGCAACCTGCGTTGTTTATCGCAAGAAAGTAACGAAACGGGCGCGTCTTGGCGAAGAAGGTCCTTGCGGTCAAGGCCCGATTGCGTCAGGACTGGGGCGTTATTCTTGGTTACCGCGACCGGGGGTAATGATAGTGCGGGGCGTGGGCTGTCTGGGATGGCGCGCACGCGGTATTCAAGACCAGGGCGGCGGACGGTTTTTGCGAGCTTTCGATGGGACGTGGTCGTGATTTCAGGGGGCCGCAGAAGCGCGGCTTCGACGAGGCTGGCGAGCCGAGATGGCCTGATCAGGCTCCCCCCAGCGGCGGATACGGCGGTGGTGGATTCGGTGGTGGCGGCGGCGGTTTCGGCGGCGGTGGTTTCGACCGCGGCCCGCCCCGCGGCGGTCCCGGCGCTGCGCCGGTGGCAACCGGGCCGGAGCGTGATGCGACGGTCAAGTGGTTCAACAAGGAGAAGGGCTTCGGCTTCGTCGAACTCGGCGACGGCTCAGGCGATGCCTTCCTCCACATTCGCGCCGTCGAGGCTGCTGGCCACGCCGACCTGATGCCGGGCACCCGGCTGACGGTCACCACGGCGCAGGGCCAGAAGGGCCCGCAGGTCACGAGCGTCACCAGCGTCGATACCTCCACGGCCGAGGCGCCCGCGCCCCGGCGTGAGCTGCGCCCGCGCACTGGCGGATTCGGCGCCGACCGCTTCGCCGGCGGTGGCGGTGGCGGCTACGGTGGTGGCGGCGGCGGTGGTTACGGCGCCGGTGGCGGCGGTGGTGGCTTCGGCGGTGGTGGCCGGGCTGCGTCCGGTCCCTCGGTCGAGATGAGCGGCACCGTGAAGTGGTACGATCCCGCCAAGGGCTTCGGCTTCGTCTCGGTCAACGACGGCGGCAAGGACGTGTTCGTCCATCGCTCCGCCCTGTCCCGTGCCGGCCTGGAATCTCTGGCCGAAGGCCAGCAGGTCACCCTCGGCGTCGTCGATGGTCAGAAGGGCCGCGAGGCCTCCAGCATCAACGTCGAAGACTAGCGGTCTCGCGGCCGTTTTGCTGCCGCGATCCCTCGAAATTCTCCAAGGCGGTGGCCCTCAGCGGGGTCGCCGCCTTTCTTGTTTCGGAGCCGCCATGCGCCGCGTGCTGATGCCGACGATCCTGCTGATTCTCGCGGTGGCGCCGGCGCGGGCTGAAGATTTCACCGGCTTCTACGCGGGTCTCAATGCTGGCCTCGCCTCGGGCAAGAGCGGAGACCGTATCGGGACGATGCCGAATCCAAGGCCGCACACCGGATCCGGCCGATCCAGCGCTGGCCCGGATCTGCCGCCGAGCGCAAGCAGCGCCGCCGCCGCCCTGCAGAGAGCCGGCCGCAACAATGCGGGTACGACACTCGGACGCTGAGCAATGGGACGTCGCGGCTGATCAGCCGTGGGGATTCGCTCCCGGAGTTCCCGGAGGGGCATTGAGGGATTTGAGGGCTTGGGAGGCTTGGCGTCCCCGGCTCGTCCATGCGCATCGAAGCCGCACCGCCACCGCCGAACGAGCGGCCGGTTCGGTACGTGACGATCCGAGCTTTGAGCGACTCACGATTGCACAGCGGTCGGGAACATCTTCAAGCGGCCGGGGCAACACTGGAATCGTTCCGGAACATAGCCGTTGCGGGTCGCGGTACGCCGCTGCTAGGCCGCGGGAATGAGATCACGAAACCGGGAGGCCGCGCGATGAGCGCCCGCTCCATGCCAGGTTTGATCGACCGTCTGGCGGTAGCCGGACGCGTCGTGCTGGCGGCCTTCGGCGGCTACGGCGTCGCGGCCCTCTCGGCGGCGTTGCTGGCCCTGATCCTGCCGATGCCGCGCTCCGAGGCGGTCTCGACGGGGACGCTCGTAAGCTTCGCCGTCATGGCCGGCGCGGTGATCTGGGTGTTCGCGGCCCGGACCCTCGGCCGCGCAGCGCTGTTCCTCGGCCTGATCGCCGCATCCCTGGCCGGGGGGCTGTGGCTCGCCGGCGCATTCACCGGGGCCGTGGCGCCATGAGCGGGCCCGGAAGAAGCGTCCGGCAGTCGATGGCGTGGCTGCACACCTGGTCCGGACTGGTCATCGGATGGGTGCTGTTCGCGATCTTCGTGACCGGGACGGCGAGCTACTACCGCGCCGAGGTCTCGCACTGGATGCGGCCCGAATTGTCCGAGACGGCGGTCGACCCGTCCGAGGCCGCCACCCGCGCCGCGGCCTATCTCGGGCGCGTTATGCCGGATGCCATGGCCTGGTCGGTCCGGCTTCCGACCGTCGAGACGCCACAGGTCGAGGTCTATTGGTGGAAGAATCCCGGCGGGCCGTACCACCACGCGCTCCTCGATCCCACGACCGGCGAGCCTTCCCGGGCGCGCGACACGAAGGGCGGGGACTTCCTGTACCGCTTCCATTTCGAGCTGGCCCTGCCGTCGATGTGGGGCCGCTGGATCGTCGGCATCTGCGCGATGATCCTGCTGGTGTCGCTGATCACCGGCATCGTCACCCACCGGCGCATCTTCGCCGACTTCTTCACGTTCCGGCGGGACCGCTCGGCGCAGCGCGGCTGGCTCGACGCCCATAATGTCTTCGGCGTGCTGGCGCTGCCGTTCCACCTGATGATCGTCTACACCGGGTTGATCGAACTCGGCCCGATGCTGATGCCCTGGGGCGTGAAGGCGGCCTACCAGCACGATGTCCTGGCGTATTACGCCGAGTCCGGGATCATGGCGGCGGCACGCAAGCCTGCGGGCAGGCCGGGTGTCCAGTCGCCGCTCGGCGAGATCGTGGCCCGCGCCACCGCGGATGGCGGCGAGCCACCGGAGGTCGTCATGGTGACGATGCCGGGCGATGCAACCTCGAGCGTCACCGCCTTCTTCGAGGAGCCGCCCGGCCTCGCACACCTGCATCCGCAGATCGTCTACGCGGGCGATACCGGTACTGAGCTGTCCCGGACCGGCGAGGCCGGCGGCGCGACCCGCACCGGCGCCGTGATGATCGGCCTACACGAGGCGCATTTCGCCGCCGCGCCCCTGCGTATCCTCTTCTTCCTCTGCGGTGTGATGGGCGCCGCCACCATCGCGTCGGGCCTCGTTCTCTGGACAGTCGCCCGCGCGCCGAAGGGCGCGAACCCGGCGGGTTTCGGCCTGCGCCTCGTGCGGGTGCTCAACCTCGGCACGATCGCCGGGCTGCCGACCGGCCTGGCCGCCTACTTCCTGGCCAACCGGCTGCTGCCCCTCGACCTCGCCGCCCGGGCGGATTGGGAGGTGCGCGCCTTCTTCGGGGCCTGGATCCTCGCAGCCGTTGCCTCGACGCTGGTCCCCAGCGCGAAGGCTTGGCCAGCCGGGCTCTCGGCGGCGGCGCTCGCCTTCGTGGCGATCCCGGTCGTGGACGTGGTGACCGTTGGCCAGACCCGCTTCCTGGGCTTCGACGCGGCGATGCTCACGGTGGCGATCCTGCTCGCCATCGGTGCCCGTTTCGCGAACCGGCGACCGGGCCGGGTTTGGGCGGCCAAGCCGGCTTTGTCGCGGACGGTGGAAGCGTGACCGCCGCCGCCCTGGCGCTGAGCCTGTGCCTCAGCTTCTCGAGCTTCGCCGCCCTGGCGCTCAGCCTCGACCGGCATCACCGCGCCGTGTTCCGCGTGCCCGCGCCCCGGAGTCGGACCAAGAGCCTCCGCGCGGCCGGATGGTCCGGTCTTGCGGTGTCGTTCGCGGCCTCGGTGGCCTGTGCCGGCTGGAATTTCGGCCCGGTCCAGTGGATCGGCGCCCTGACCGGCGCGGCGCTACTGGTCGTTGCAGTGATGTCCTACCGCCCGGCCTGGCTGCGAGCGGCGGCCGTTGCCGCGCTGCCTCTGGCGATGCTGGCGCTGCCCTTCGCGCTCGGATCGTAAGGCCTCGACGCGCCTGCCAAGCTAACCCTCAAGGTCAGCGATCTGGCATGAGAATAATTCCGAAGTGTTGGTCGAGCCTGTCTTGGCGCGGCCGGACATCCGAGGGGTTTTCACGCTTGAACCACCGGGTCCTGGGTTGACGGACACTTGTCCTGTCGCGATCCTGACCGGGAGGGCGTAGGATCCGCTCGCTCGCGCACTGGCCAAAAGTCCACCTTGATTCGGCACGCCAAAAGCCATTGGCTGCCACCAGAGCCGAACCGGACGCCGCCGATCGAATCGGCCGTCCGCGTTCCAGCTTCAGCCCAAGAGCCGCGGTTCGCGAGGCCGGGGCCTACGGAGGGAACAGAGCCATGAACAAGCCGGAATTTCTCGGCGACGCCCGGACCAAGTCGCCCTTCTCGGCCCGCTACGACAACTTCATCGGCGGCCAGTGGGTCGCCCCGACCGCCGGCCGCTACTTCGAGAACACCTCGCCGATCACCGGCAAGGTGATCTGCGAGGTCGCCCGCTCCGACGCCTCCGACGTCGACAAGGCGCTCGACGCCGCCCACGCGGCCAAGGAATCCTGGGGCCGCACCGCCCCGGCCGAGCGCGCGCGCATCCTCAACAAGATGGCCGACCGGATGGAGGAGAACCTCGATCTGATCGCGCTGGCCGAGACGTGGGACAACGGCAAGCCGATCCGCGAGACGACCCACGCCGACATCCCCCTGGCGATCGACCATTTTCGCTACTTCGCCGGCTGCATCCGCGCGCAGGAAGGCTCGATCTCCGAGATCGACCACGACACGGTGGCCTACCACTTCCACGAGCCGCTCGGCGTCGTGGGCCAGATCATCCCGTGGAACTTCCCGATCCTGATGGCGGTCTGGAAGCTGGCCCCGGCGATCGCCGCCGGCAATTGCGTGGTGCTCAAGCCCGCCGAGCAGACCCCGGCCTCGATCCTGGTGGTGATGGAGCTGCTGGCCGACCTGCTGCCCCCGGGCGTCATCAACATCGTCAACGGCTTCGGCCTGGAGGCCGGCAAGCCGCTGGCGTCGTCGCCGCGCATCGCCAAGATCGCGTTCACCGGTGAGACGACCACCGGTCGCCTGATCATGCAATACGCCTCGCAGAACCTGATCCCGGTTACGCTGGAACTGGGCGGCAAGTCGCCGAACATCTTCTTCGCCGACGTGGCCAACGAGGACGACGACTTCTTCGACAAGGCCCTGGAAGGCTTGACGATGTTCGCCCTCAACCAGGGCGAGGTCTGCACCTGTCCGAGCCGGGCGCTGGTGCACGAGTCGATCTACGACCGCTTCATGGAGCGGGCGGTGAAGCGCGTCGAGGCGATCACCCAGGGCTCGCCGCTCGATCCCGCCACGATGATCGGCGCCCAGGCCTCGGGCGAGCAGATGGAGAAGATCCTCAGCTACATCGACATCGGCCGTCAGGAGGGCGCGGAGCTGCTCACCGGCGGCGCGCGCAACGTGAAGGATGGCGAGCTGGCCGAGGGCTTCTACGTGCAGCCGACGGTGTTCCGCGGCCACAACAAGATGCGGATCTTCCAGGAGGAGATCTTCGGCCCGGTCCTGTCGGTCACGACCTTCAAGGACGATGCCGACGCGCTGGCGATCGCCAACGACACGCTCTACGGCCTCGGCGCCGGAATCTGGACCCGCGACGGCACCCGCGCCTACCGCTTCGGCCGGGCGATCCAGGCCGGCCGCGTCTGGACGAACTGCTACCACGCCTACCCGGCCCACGCGGCCTTCGGCGGCTACAAGCAGTCCGGCATCGGCCGCGAGACCCACAAGATGATGCTCGATCACTACCAGCAGACCAAGAACATGCTGGTCAGCTACTCGGCCAAGAAGCTCGGATTCTTCTGAGTCCTGGTCCGGGTTACCCCCGAGCCGACTTCACCCCGGCCTCGCGGCCGGGGTTTTTCTTTTGGGTGCCGGGTTTGCTGCCGAACCGGGCCGCGCCGTAGAAATCCGAACCCCGGCAAGCATATCCGACAGCCGGCAGGGGAGTGAAGCATGACCGCCGTTTCCACGAACGACGCCACCACGGCCGAGCAGGCTGGCGCCGACGGTACGCCCCTGCGGGTCACCGCGACGCCAGCGGCGCTGGCACTGATCGACGAGCTCCGGTCCGAGTACGGGCCGGTGATGTTCCACCAGTCCGGCGGCTGCTGCGACGGGTCCTCGCCGATGTGCTACCCGGTCGGCGACTTCATCATCGGCGACGGCGACGTCCATCTTGGACAGGTCGGCGGCGCAGATTTCTTCATCTCGCGCTCGCAATTCACCGTCTGGAAGCACACCCACATCCTGCTCGACGTGGTGCCGGGGCGCGGCGGCATGTTCTCCCTGGAAAACGGCCGCGAAAAGCGCTTCCATATCCGCTCGCGCCTGTTCACCGAGGCCGAGAACCGGGCGCTCGACAGCGCCTGCAAGCTCTGAGCGAGGCAAGATGGCGACTGTGACGCTGTGGAGCGATGCCGAGGCGGAGGCCGACCCGCGGGTGCGGGCGGTGTTCGCCGACATCCGGGCGACCCGGGGCTCGGACTTCGTCAACAACTTCTGGCGCGGTCTCGCCAACGATGCGGGCCTGCTTGAGCGCACCTGGGCGAGCCTCAAGGTCGTGATGGGGCCGGGCAGCCTGGACCCGCTGACCAAGGAGCTGGTCTACATCGCGGTCTCGATCGCCAACGGCTGTCCCTATTGCATCCACTCGCACACCGCCGCGGCCGGCGCGAAAGGCCTGACCGCGGAGCAGCACGGCGAGTTCCTGGCGGTGGTCGGCATGGCGAACCAGACCAACGCCCTCGTCAACGGCATGCAGATCCCAGTCGATTCCGCGTTCAAGGTCGGCGAATCATGAGCGACGCATTCGAGACATCACGGCCCGGCCTGGTGGTCCTGCGCGAGAGTGCGCCGTTCCGCGGCAAGCAGGGGCATATCTACCGGCCCGCGATCTCGGCCGAGGCGGTGGGCGCCAAAGCGCTGCATCTTCAGCTTCTGGAAATTCCACCCAGCGAACGTGCCCATGCCCACAAGCACGAATCGCACGAGACCGCGATCCACGTCCTGTCCGGCATCTCGGGCTGCTTCTGGGGCGAGCGCCTGGAGCACCACGTGATCGCGGGAGCCGGTGAGTTCGTGTACATCGCCGCCGACGTGCCGCACCTGCCCTACAACCGCAGCCGGACCGAGCCGGTCACGGCGGTGATCGCCCGGACCGACCCGAACGAGCAGGAGAGCGTGGTCCTGCTGCCGGAACTGGAAGCCGGGGTGGATTGGTCGAAGGCCGAGGCGCCGGAGGTTTGAGCTCTCCGTCGATGACGCAGCGCGACAGGGCCCGGTCTCAGGCAGGCTTTTATATCCACGGATCGTGACCGGACGTGCGCAACGGCCGGTGCCAGATGCGCTCTCCTATCCGTGGGAGGTAATTACCCACGCCATTGATGGCTGGTTTCAGGCGCCGATGGTCTTGAGAATGGTGCCGAAGGGACTGCGGCCTGCGAGGCGCGCGGTATCGACGACGGTGCGGATGTCGGCCTCGCCCTCGGCGG
>NZ_VRVA01000238.1:0-3396 GCF_008039945.1 Methylobacterium sp. WL64 | reverse complement strand
GCGTGGCTGGCGCGATTCCGACGCTTGGCCATCCGCTACGAACGCCGCGCGGACATCCATCTCGCCTTCACGACCCTCGCCTGCGCCCTCGTCACACTCAACCAATGCAGACGGTTCTGTTAGACGCCCTAACAACGGTTGAGAAAGGCTGCTGCGTCCGTCCGTCGTCGAGCGAAAGGTCACCAACGGCTTTCGCGCCCTGCGAGCGTAATTACCCACCCCCGTAATCTCGGGGTTCAGGCGCCGACGGTTTTGAGGATGGTGCCGAAGGGGCTGCTGCCTGTGAGGCGCGCGGTATCGACGACGGTGCGGATGGCAGCTTCGCCCTTGGCGGCCCACATCGCGCGGTAGCCGTTGGTGACCTTTCGCTGGATCACGGATGGGCGCAGCAGCCGCTCTGAACCGTTGTTGGTTGGTTCGACTACGCCGGGATGAGCAAGGAAGACGAGGAGTTGATGGCGAGCTCGGCCGATCTTCGCGTGCAGGGCGCGGGTCAGGTCGCAGCCGCTTCGTGTGGCGAGGATTGCGCCGAGTTGCCGATGCAAGGTCCGGCGTTTGGCAGCAAGCGTCGAGGTGGTCAGATCGGTGACGCGCTCGGCTATGGCGAAAACAGAGTGCAACCAGAGCTGCAGACGCCAGGGCACGGGATCATCGCTGGTCTCGACGGCGTAGGCGACGTCTCGGGCGAGATGGGCGAGGCAGGTCTGATGGGCGGCGGCGTGCCCCTGCTGGGCGGTGTAACGGTCCGAGATCCAGACCGCGGGCCGATGCCCGTCCATCATCTCCCGCACCACGATGGCGCCCCGTGTCGGGGAGGCCGTGTGCACCACGGCGTGCGCCGAATGGAACACCCAGTGGTAGGCGTTGCTGCCCTCGATACGCACGCCGGTCTCGTCCGAGGCGACCACCGTGGCTTGGCGCAGGGTCGAGACGGCTTCGTCGCGACCGGAGCAAAAGCACTTCTGCGCGCGCTGGAGAAGGTTCATCAGCCCGCCCTGGCTAAGCGTTATCCCGAACAGGTCGGAGAGCGCCGCCTGCAACCGCTCGTAGGAAAGCGCCTGGAAGGTCTTGAGATAGGTGGCAACCGCATGCACCCGCGGGCCGAAGGGCGTGCCGCGTGCCGCCTCCGGCACAGGGGCGATCACGCGCGCCCCGCAGGTCGGGCACTGCACTGCCAGCCGTTGATGCTGGGTGACGACCGGTGCGACTTCCGGCAGCTCGATCCGTTCGGAGAGGCTGACGACCTCGGTGGGAAGGTCCCCGTGCAGGCCGCCGCCGCAGCACGCGCAGCGATTTGGGCGATGCGCGACGACAGTATCGGGATCCTCGCTCATCACGCGGCTGTGGCCCTCGTGGCCGGGCTTCGCCCCACCGGGTTTGGCCTGCTCGCGCCGCTCCTTGCGATCCGTCGCGGGAGGCTTCGACGAGGTGCGCGAAGTCTTCTCCGGGCGCTGCATCCGCAGCACCAGCTCGATCAGCTCTTCGCGGCTCAGCCGCTCAAGATCGCTTCGGCCCATCTCACGAAGGAATCAGCGAAATCCACCCCGCGCAAGGGGGTGGGTAATTACCTGCGAGCCGCAGAGGGCGAAGTCCCCATCCGCACCGTCGTCGATACCGCTAGCCCAACCAGCGCCAGCCTGTTCGGCACTATCATCAAGACCGTCGGCGCCTGAACCTCACGATTATGACGGGCGGAAATTACTGGCCCAAGACACAACATTCCAGAACCGAATATTTAGGGAGTCAGATTTGGTAAATGAAGCAGGAATAAGTATAAGGCCGCAAAGATATCGATTGACTAATTCGCATTTATAGATGAGAAACATATTAGTTTTTCGTCTTCACATGCGCGCGCGACGAATTGGGCTTGCTATATGACCGATCCTAGTGCAACATTACGATCAAATAAGATTTTTTACGCTTCTCGGCGGCTAGAGTATCTTGAGTCGCTTCGCGGTCTGGCAGCTTTTTTCGTCGTTCTGCATCACCATTATATGACGGCCCCAGTCTTTATCGAATACGTACGTTTCACGCCTCTGCGCATTCTTATCAATGGGCGCTCAAGCGTCATCTTTTTTTTCGTACTCAGTGGTTTTGTAATTGTCTACGGAATTCTAAACAAGTCAAGGGAGTTTTCGTACCCTAACTTCGTCCTGCGTCGGTTTATTCGCATCTATCTGCCGTACGCGGCGTCGGGTCTACTCGCTATCGTTTTTTATCTTACGCTCAATCTAGAATCGTACTCCGACACGGCGATCACCTTCAACGAAATGTGGAGTCAACCGCTTCGGCTTAGCAATATCGTCCAGTTTTTCCTGCTGGCGGGGACATCGACAGCTAATACGATTAATACCGTTGCGTGGAGTTTGGTTTACGAACTCCGAATTTCGCTACTATTGCCTCTCTTGTATTTCCTCGGAATACGCTTTCCCTGGACTCTGTGGCTTTTTATCGTTGCGGAACTGGTTGCCAATCGGTTTCGTCAAGATTCAGTTCCGTTCTTCGGTACGGATGTGATATCAGGTCTCGACGTAACAATCCATTTCGTGCTTCCGTTTGTGCTCGGAATCTTTCTCGCGATCCGGTTTTCACAGGGCACAATGCCGGACTTCGGCGCAATGCCAGTAAGAGCTACGCTTCTGTTATGTCTCTCGTTGATCCTGCTGATGATTTTTCGGGACGAGCCGGCTAGCCTCGGCGCCGCCATTCTCATATTTGTCGCCGTGGGCTCGAGAAGATTGCAAGATTTCTTACGCTGGCCGATCCTAATCAAACTAGGAACAATCAGCTATAGCCTTTATCTCACTCACGCGATCGTGCTTCAGGCAACTGTTAGAGTGTTTCATGGCGTCGTCCCGATCTGGGTCTCGCTCGCGATCTCACTTGCGGCATGCATTGCAATCGCGGTCATATTTTATCACTTCGTGGAGAAGCCAACCCATCAATTGTCCCAGCGGATTAGTCGACGAAGCGTTTCTAGCTAGGGCGAGTAGCTGTTGCGCCGGGCCGAGTAGCTTGACCGTCCAAACCCATTGAGCTGTAGGAACGCCGTGGGGGCGTCAAATAGCGCCGCCGTTCGCAGCTCGACTATCTATAGAACGTCGGGGTAGCCTACCGCTATTTTGCGGTCCCAGTTCGACATTGGTAAATTAATAGCACAATCTTAGTTTAGAGCCGTTCCTGATTACTTTGCAATCGAGATTAGATCGAACTCCTGGATGTAAGCCGCTCCCTGACGCAGAGCAGGTATCCACTCCGGCGGCGAGCGGTCTAGTACTACTGTGTCATAAATTTTTGGGTAGGGTTTGCGATTCGATTTCGTAATGGAGCGAGGCATGGATCGCTTGAACTCCTCGCTGGCTGCCGACCAGCCGCGCTTTGCGGCTTATCTGGAGG
>NZ_VRVA01000237.1:0-3419 GCF_008039945.1 Methylobacterium sp. WL64 | reverse complement strand
CCCCCGCCCGGAACGGCAGCAGGCCGGCCGGCGGAGGCCCGTCCCTGACAGGACCGGATCTTTTTGGCAAAGCCGGGGACCACCTTTCGGGACGATGCTCTATGATCTTCCCCGCACGGCCGCCCCTCGAGCCGCGCGACGGAGGACAGAACCGGCATGCCCCTCACCAGCGATCTCCGCGGCGTCGTGCCGATCGCCCCGACGCCGTTCCACCCGGATGGCCGGATCGACGCGGTCTCCCTCGACCGGATGATCGACTTCTTCGGCGGTGCGGGTGTCGACGGCCTGACGATCCTGGGCCAGCTTGGCGAGGCCGGCAAGCTCGACCATGGCGAAGGGCTCGCCGTCGCGAGACAGGTCCTCGGGCGCACCCGCCTTCCGGTGATCGTCGGCGTGACGGCGCCGGGCTTCGCGGCCATGCGGGCACTCGCTCGCGAGGTGATGGAGATGGGCGCGGCCGGCGTGATGATCGCACCGCCGAATACCCTGCGCACCGACGACCAAGTGGTCGGCTATTACCGCAACGCCGTCGAGGCGATCGGCTCGGACGTCCCCTTCGTGCTTCAAGACTATCCCCTCACCTTCTCGGTGCAGATGACGCCCGGCGTGATCCGCCGGATCGTGTCCGAGAGCCCCTCCTGCGTGATGCTCAAGCACGAGGACTGGCCGGGGCTGGAAAAGATCTCGACCCTGCGGGGCTTCGAGGCGGACGGCTCGATGCGCCACATCGCGATCCTGGTCGGCAATGGCGGCCTGTTCCTGGATTTCGAGACCGAGCGCGGCGCCGACGGCGCCAACACGGGCTACGCCTTCCCGGAGATGCTGGTCGACGTGGTCCGCCTCGGCCGGGCGGGGGAGCGCGACGCCGCCCACGACCTGTTCGACGCCCACCTGCCCTACCTGCGCTACGAGCAGCAGCAGGGCCCGTTCGGGCTCGCGGTGCGCAAATACGTGTTCCAGCGCCGGGGGATCTTCTCGTCCGACGCCCAGCGCAAGCCGTCCCAGGCGCTCACCCCGCAGGCCAAGGCCGAGGTCGAGTACCTGCTGGCCCGCCTCGCCCGCACGGATCCGCGGGCGAAGCTTATGGAGTCCCAAGGTCTGTGATCGGTCAGGGCTCCGCCCTGGCGACCCGCCAGAGCGCGGAGCCCTTTGGAAACCCCGTTCGGGCGCTCAGTCGAGCCGGTAGGCGATGACCTAGTCGCCCGGCGTGGTGCCGAGGGAGCCGTGGCCGCCGGCGGCGATCACGACGTATTGCCGGCCGTTGCCCCGGTAGGTCATCGGGGTCGCCTGCCCGCCCGCCGGCAGCGTCATGGACCAGAGGGTCTCTCCTTTCTGCATGTCGTAGCCGCGGATCAGGTCGTCCAGGGCGGCGCCCGCGATGGCGACCCCGCCGGCCGTGGTCAGGGTGCCGCCATGGGCCAGCATGCCCATCTCGAACCGGATCGGGAACGTGATGCCGGCGATCTTCTGGCCGGCCGCGGTACCGCTGCGGTGCCTCCACGCGGTGGTGCCGTCCGCGAGGTTCACCCCGACCCGCACGCCCCAGGGCGGCGCGTTGCAGGGCACGCCGAGCGCCGAGCGCATGTGGGCGATCGACACTGCGTAGGAGCCGCCGAGCTTCTCGTTGCCGGGCTTCGAGTCCGGGTCGGTGGAGAACGGGCGCTTGTTCGGCTCGGCCTCCGGGCGCCGATGCAGCTGGTTGGTTTCAGGCTGTGCGGATCGACGGGCCGGGGGCGGCCCTCACGTCCGAGCCCTCACGTCCCAGTCTTCACGTCTCAGTCTTGCCCTCCGGCCGCAGGGCGACCGGGTCGCCGTCGCGCAGCGACGCCGGCGGCCCGACCACGACCCGCTCGCCGCCGGTCAGGCCGGTGCGCAGCTCCAGCACCGTCCCGGTCTGACGGAAGATCGTCACCGGGCGCATCCGCACCACATGACCACTCTCTGCGCCAGCCTCCACCACCGCCACCCGGGTGCCGTCCTGATCGAAGATCAGGGCGTCGTTCGGGACCGACACCGCCGGGGACACCCGGGGGATCGCCAGGGTGAGGGTGATGTAGAGGCCGGCCTGCAGGACCCGGTCCGGGTTGGGGATGTCGACCTGCGTCACCAGGGTGCGCGAGGCGTGGAGCAGGGTCGTGGACGAGCGCGAGACCCGACCGGGGAAGACCTGTCCGGGGCGCTGCGCCACCTCGGCCTTGGCCTCCAGGCCGTCGCGGATTCCGTCGGCCGCGTACAGCGGCACGTTCACCGCCATGCGCAGCACGTCGTCCCGGGCCAGCGTCAGCAGCGGCGCGCCCGTGTTGGTGTCCGCCGTGACCGCGTCGCCGACATCGGTGTTGCGGGTGGTCACGACCCCGTCGAAGGGCGCGCGGATCTGCTCGAAGCCGGTCAGGACCTTGAGCCGGGCGACCTGGGCCTCCTGGGCGGCGATGTTGGCCTCCGCGACCTTCACGGCCGCCTTGACCGCGTCGACGTTGGCGCCCTGCGCCAGCACCCCGGCCTGCGCAGTGTCGGCGTTCTGCCGGGTCTCGGTGCCGCTGCCGGCCAGCGTCGAGGTCCGCCGGTTGGTCACGTCCGCGAGGTGGCGGTTGGCCTCGGCCTGGTCGACCATGGCGCGCGCCTGGATCAGCGCCGCCTGCAATTGCAGCACCTGCGATTGCGCCTGGACGAGCTGCTGGTCGAGGTCGGGCGCGCTGATCCGGAACAGCAGGTCGCCCTTCTTCACGTGCGAGCCGATATCGACCTTGCGCTCGACGATGTAGCCGGTCGCCCGCGGATAGAGGCTCGCCGTGTCGAAGGCCTGGGTGGTGCCGGTCTGGGTCAGGCTGAGCGTGTCGGAGGCCTGCCGGGCCATGGCCACCCGCACGGTCTGGAGCTTCTTGGCCGCCTGCGGCGGGCTCGATGCCCGGGACGGGTCCGGCCAGTGGCGGTAGCCCAGGAGCCCGACGGCCGCCAGCGCCAGCAGGCCGACCCACAGGCGGCCGCGCCGCGCGGGGCCGCCGGCCGCATCCGGCGCAGCTGATGCGCGCGCGGCTGAACTGTCCCGGTCCGCCATCTGGTCCTCGGGTCGCGCCGAACGTCCGCCTGGCAGGGGCGATCCGGCCTGCGGCCGGCGTCCGCCAACCGGGACACGTTCAAGAGTGTATTCAAGTCATAGACCAGGCCCGGGGTCCGGGCGAGATGCCGCAGCGCACGATCCTGTGCTGGATCCTCCGATGCCGCGGCCGGTTACCCTCGCGACGGGGCTGGATTCCGACCCCTGCTTCCAGACGCGCCGCCGCCGGACCGGTCCCCCTCTTCGGCGGCGCGCTCCAACAGGCCGACACGCGATGACCGAGATCTCCCGGCGCTCCATGATTGCCGCCGCGGGCGGTGCAATGATGGCGTCCCCCGCCCTGGCGCAGCCCGCCGCCGCGCCC
>NZ_VRVA01000236.1:0-3427 GCF_008039945.1 Methylobacterium sp. WL64 | reverse complement strand
GGGTGAAGAATATCGGTGTGGCGATGAAATACGGCAGGAAGGCCTGGCGCTCGTTGCGATAGAGACCCGGAGCCACGAAGGCGTAGATCTGCGTGGCTATGACCGGGAAGGCCAGGAACCCGGCGCCGAACACGCTGAGCTTGATGTTGGTGAACACTTGCTCGAGGAAGTGCGTCGCGATCAGGTTGGCGTTCTCGACCCCCACAACCGAGACGTAGGGGTGCAGAAGAACGTTGTAGATGTGCCGCGAGATGAAAAAGCACCCAAAGAACATCACCGCGAACGCCGCCAGCGATTTGATGAGCCGTGACCGCAGTTCGATGAGATGCTCAAGGATCGGAGTCCGCGAGGCTTCGATCTCGGCTTCGTCGGTCTCATTGATCATCGGCCGGACTGAAGCTCGGGCTTGGCTGACGTTTCGGTATGAGGTCGTTCGACAGAAACCGGGACAGCAAGCGGATCGATGCTCGAGGTGTCGGCCTCAGGCAATTCCGGTGCGGGGTCCGATGGAGATGCCGGCGGTGACCCTATTGGGGCAGGCTGGGGCGGCGCGGGGATGGTGTTCTCCCGCTCGGCCAGCTGGTCGGCGACGTTAGCAAGGCCCTGAGTCGGCGAGGGGGTGGTCCTCGTCTCGATCCGGCCGTCGACGGCGCCCTTCAGATCGTCGCGGATGATCTGCACGGGGTTGAAGGTCGGCCCCATCGTACTCGTCGAACGCTTGACTCCGTCCACCTCGCGACGGATCTCGTCGAACTCCGCCTCGCGGATCGCTTCGTTGAACTGCGACTGAAACTCGCTGGCCATCCGGCGCATCTTGCGGGTGATCTGGCCGACCGTACGCAGGGCCTTCGGCAGATCCTTCGGACCGATGACGATGAGCGCGACGCCGCCGATCAGCATCACCTCGCTCCAACTCATGTCCAACATGGTATGACGGTCCTGTGAGCGGCTGCAGCACCTCAATTTTGCTTAGCCGGTCAAACGACCTTGCGGTTGGCCGATACCGTGTTGGCCGCGGTCGGCTCACCCTGGTGAGGAAGCGTGCGCGTTGGCTCTCCCGAGCTCGGCGGCGGTACGGCGGTGCTGGTCGATACCTCGTCCTCGGCCATTCCCTTTTTAAAGGCTTTCATGCCCTTTGCGACGTCGCCCATTAGGTCCGAGATCTTGCCGCGACCAAACAGCAGCATCACGATGCCGGCGACGATGATCCAGTGCCAGATACTCATGCTGCCCATGGTAACCTCCCGCGCCGCAGCCCGAACGCTGCGTGGCGCCGTCTCGTGTGTCGACAAAAAGACCTTAGAGGCTGAGCGCCGAAGGACCTAATCGCTACTTTGGACCGCGGCGATTCAAGGCTTCCACGTCGCCAAGGCCGCCGCTCAATCCAGCTACAGCCTCAAACCCGATGTGTTTGGTTGTCGGCCTGCAGAATCACGCCTACCACAGAGTTTTTTCGTCGCTACGTAGGATGTTGTCGACCTGCCGGTTCTTACCGCCTGTTTGAGGCTTGATTTCAAACAAGATTGTTGACAGCGTTGGCGGCGATGAGATTGGCGAGCGCCAGGACGTGGCCTTCGGCATCAACCAGCGCCACGCCCTCTCGGTGAGCCTGTCGGACCATTGCGCCCGACCAGTTTCTTGGCTCCGTCGTAGCCTCACGGTCCGCGCACCCCGATGTACGTGATGCTCTGCGTATCAATGATCGCCAGCCGCGGCGTAGAATGCCGTCCGCCATGGCGGCGCTGGCGGCGGGCCAGAGGCTGCATCAGGGCTTCGAACAGTTCCTGCTCGATCCAGCGCCGGAACCAGCCATAGACCGTGCGCCAGGACGGAAAGCCTGCTGGCAGCATCCTTCACGCGCCACCCATCGGTAGGTGCCAGGCAAACCCCGCCAGCACCTGGCGCGGGGGCGTCGCAGCCGGACTGCCCGGTGGATCGAACCGCTCCAAGAAGCGGGCCACCTCGTCCAAGCCCGTTTGCGCAGCGACATCCTTCGGTCGCGTGACGCGTCCGATGCCGGTCCGTCCACATCTGCTCTCCATCCCGCCCTGCCAGGCGATATCGATGCTTGCATACGGGACAGATCGGGATGGCCGGTAGAGGGTCTCAAAAGCCTTCAGGCATGACGCTCGTAAGGTTCGACTGAGCCGCTGTCAGGAGATGAGCCTCCTGTATCTTGGACGCGCGCGAAGTCCTCTGCGAGCGGTCGGATTTGATCTATGGCTTGCCGCGTAAGTTCGCTATCGGAGCGACCATCCATTGAGACGGTGACAAATCCTTTGAGGCGGCCGGTGCTCGTCAAAAGCGTGAAGTTGAACCTGCCGGCGCGACCGCGCCGAACGAGATAATGCGGCTTTGTCATAGTTGCCTGCGCAATACGCTGTCCCGGGGCGATACGACGGGGGCTTCGCTGCGGTTTCAGCTTAGCCATAAATTGTGCGGCAACATATGCTCCGTTCACGAGGTGCGTAGCACCATGACCTATCGACAATATAGTCGCTAGAAATTGAGACGCAGAACCGGTTAGTCCGGTCCACTGTTAGGTGAGCCTTTCCCGGTCAGATGCAGGCCGTGCCCGGGCGAGGAGCCGACCGCGTTAATTTCGACCCTGCTGTCTTTCGGCTGAAACTTCCGTCGGCCTTGTGCCGTAGGGGTGCTCAAACGGGGTATGGAATCGGCGTGGAGCCCGAATTCTAACAGTCGTGTTCGCCTGCCATTTGTGTATCGGTGTATCTGCCCATTCGCTGATTTTTGCCGCAACGGCTCTCCGTTGCAATACGTTAAATTGATACAGCCGCCCGGGATATATTCCGTCGCGGCTAATTGTATTAATCAAACTCGTTTCCACGGGCCCGTTGACGTCGAGGTCGGCGCATAAACTCGAAGTTGCTAGTTATTTGATTATCTTCTAATTTTTTTAAAGAGAACAACGGGTTCGGTAAAAACTACGGAACAATCTGTTCGCGGCTTCTCGCTCCGTTTTATAGCTAAGCTGCCGCATAACTGTCAATAATAACCTATTTTATGACCTGGAAATATTGCATTTTCAGCTTGCCATGACAGTCATAGCTCGTTAGTGACCGGCTAATAACCTCTCATTAACCCTCCGTCCCTGGCCTCCGATGAGGAACTGAGACCATGCAGGGTCATGTTGACGCCCGGACCAAAGCCGCCGCCTCCGCGCGGCCCCATAGGATCGAGATGACCGAAGTCGCCGAGCCCCTATCCGGGCAGATGAGCGAGGCGGTGGTGAAGGCGATGCTGCCGGAGGTGCCATTCGTGGCCCGGGGGCTGCGGCTGGACTGGGCGGCCAAGCGCGGGCTCGATATCGGCGTGGCGGCGACTGCCTTGTTCCTGCTGCTGCCGTTGATGCTGCTGATCGCGGTGCTGGTCTGGGCCGGCGACCGCAAAGCGCCGATCTTCCGCC
>NZ_VRVA01000235.1:0-3526 GCF_008039945.1 Methylobacterium sp. WL64 | reverse complement strand
CTCCCGACCCGGCCTGACGGCCGGCCCACCCTCCCCCGCAGAGGGGGGAGGGAGATGCGCGCACGGCCTTCCGCCTCATCCTCGATCCGGAATGACCCTCGGGCCCGCCCTCACGGCGTGCAGCCCTTGTCGCCCTCCTTGGCGGCGGCGCGGCCGGATTGGGCGTCGATGTCGAGGGCTGTCATGTCGCCCACGATGGCGAACTCGCCGTAATCGAGCTTGAGCGCGCCGCTGACCCCGTTCTCGTAGAGGTCGAAGCCGAGGGTGTAGATCGGCGTCCGTTCCCCCGCCCCCGGGGTGTAGTAGCTGAGGCGCACCGGCCAGTGCGGCATGCCGGAGAGCGGCCCCGTCCGCAGGGGCTTGTCGCGGGCGGTGTCGGCGGCCGGGCCGGCCCCCGCATGGCCGATCACCGCGAAGGTATCGTAGACCTTTCGGCCGTCGTCGGAGCCGTCGAACACCTTGGCCGAGAGGGTCGCCTGGCCGCCCCGCGCCGCCTCGATCAGGTGGCGCATGTGCTCGCTCGGGAACAGCACCGGTCCCTCCACGGTGAAGGACTTGGCGCCCTTCAGCTTCACCGTGACGGACTCCCCCTGTCCTTGGCCCTGCTCCGAGGCGGTGCCGTCCACCGGGGCGGCGGGCTGGTTGTTGGTCAGCGTCGTGGTCTTGAACCGGAACTCCCGGCCCTTGCCGCCCTCGAAGGTGGTGCTGCGCATGTCCGACAGGCGCGGCCCGCTCTCGCCGGAGGAGAGCTCCGTCACCTGCCGGGTCAGCATGGTGTAGCCGCGGCAGGCATCGCCCCGGAAGTCGATGACGATGCGGCCCCGGGCGCTCTCCACCGAGCGGGTGCCCCCGCCCTCGGCCAGCGACAGGTCGTAGACCGCCCGGTGGTTGGCGAGCACGATCTCCCCCGCGGGGGCGGGGGCCTCGGCCTTGGCCTCGGGAGGCGGCGGCTCGGAGACGGCCGGCGCAGCCTGCGCCCCCCAGGCGGAGACGAGAAGGCCGGCCGTCAGGAGGTGCGAGAGGCGCATGGATGATCCCGGTTCAAGGTCCGCCAGATAGCAGGCGACGCGAAAGGGGCAATCGTCGGACCGAACCGTGTACGGCAATCGCCGCACGGACGAACGGCCTCGACAGTCTCGATCATGTCTGGATCGTCCCTGCAATCCAGCGCGACGATCGGCCCGATGAACCACTCCGTCGTTCCGGCGCGCCGCAGGCGAGCCCGGAATCCAGAGCCGCCGACGGTACCGGGACTTGCTCCACCTCTGGTTCTGGATTCCGGGCTCCGCTTCGCGGCTCCGGAATGACGGGGTTGATGCTTCTGCGGGGTGGATCGTCTCCGACGTGCGTGCGATGCGCCTCTGCTGTCCCTCATCGGTAGCCTTGGGCCTGCAGGGTGAACAGCTCGGCGTAGCGGCCGCCCCGCGCCATCAGGGCGGCGTGGCTGCCCTCCTCGAGCAGCCGGCCGCCCTCCAGGACCAGGATCCGGTCGGCCATCCGCACCGTCGAGAACCGGTGCGAGATCAGCACCGCGGTGCGGCCCGCCGACAATTCGCGGAACCGGGCGAACACGTCGTGCTCGGCCCGGGCGTCGAGCGCCGCGGTCGGCTCGTCGAGGATCAGGATCTCGGCCTCGCGCATGTAGGCCCGGGACAGCGCGACCTTCTGCCACTCGCCCCCCGACAGGTCGAGGCCGCCGGCGAAGCGCTTGCCGAGCGGCTGCGCGTAGCCCTGCGGCAGGCGCGCGATCACCGGGGCGGCGAGCCCCCGGACGGCGGCCGCCGCGATGCGGTCCTGGTCGCCGGCGGCCTCGATCCGGCCGACCGCGACGTTCTCGCCCGCCGTGAGATCGAACCGCACGAAGTCCTGGAAGATCGCCGCGACCCGCGCCCGCAGGGCGTCGAGGTCGTAGGCGCCGAGCGGCAGGCCGTCGAGCAGCACGCGACCCTCGTGCGGGTCGTACAGCCGGGTCATCAGCTTGACGATCGTGGTCTTGCCGGCGCCGTTGCCGCCGACCAGCGCCACGGTCTCCCCGGCCCGCACCGTGAAGGACAGGCCGCGCAGGGCCCAGGTGTCGGTGCCGGGATAGCGGTAGCCGACATCCTCGAACACCAGGCCGTCGCGGATCGGGCTCGGCACCGGCGCGGGCTGCGCGGGCGAGCGGATCTCCGGCCGGATCGCGAAGAACGAGAAGAAGTCGTCGAGATACTGCGCCTGGCCGCTGATCTGGGTCAGGCCGAGCAGCAGCCCCTCGATGCCGCCGCGCAGGCGCTGGAAGGCCCCGGCCAGGAAGGCGAGGTCGCCGATCGAGAACGCCCCGGCCACGGTCCGCCAGACGATCACCGCGTAGGCGGCGTAGTAGGCGAGCGTCCCGAGGCTCGCGAAGGCGAAGCCCCAGCGCGCCCGGGCGGTGGCCAGCGCCCGGTTCTCGGCGAGCAGGTCTTTCGCGAGGCCGGCGTACAGCGCCGTGATGTAACCCGAGAGGCCGAACAGCTTCACCTCCTTGGCGGTCTCGACGCTGGCGCCGAGGTAGCGCAGGTAGTCGATCCGCCGCCGCTCCGGGCTGCGGATCCAGGCCAGCCGATAGCCGGCCTTGGTGAAGTGCCACTCGTTGAGCAAAGCCGGCACGAGGGCGGCGGCGATCAGCACCACCAGCCAGGGCGTGAAGGCCGCCACCCCGGCGGTGAGCGAGGCGAGCGTCACCAGGGCCTGGAACTGGCCGAACACCGTGCCGATCAGCCCGGTGCGGCCGCTGACCTGCCGCCGCGCCCGCTCCAGCCGGTCCTGCTGGGCGCTGTCCTCGAACTGCGCGAGGTCCAGGGAGGCGGCGTGCGCCATCAGCCGCACCGAGGCGGCGTTGGCGTAGAGGTCGCCGATCAGCGTCTCGGTCAGGCTCGCGAGCCGGCCGGTGAGGTCGGACAGCAGGGCGAGGCCGAGTTCGGCGGCGACCAGGATGGCGAGGCGCGCCCGGGCCGGATCGGCCAGCCAGTCCGCGAGGCCAGCCTCCGCGGCCGGGCGGGCATGCTCGGCCACGATCCCGTCGAGGATCAGCTTGGCGAGGTAGAGCGACAGGATCGGCAGGAACGCCGCCACCAGGCGCAGGGCGAGGCTCGCCGCGAGCAGGCGCGGGCTCGCCGCCGCGATCTCGCGGAACAGGGCCGGCAGGTAGCGCAGCGCCCCCAGGCGCTCGCCGAGGCGCGCGATCGGGTCGGTCACCGCCGGCCCGTCCGGGTCCGCGCCGGGGCGGAACGGCTGTTGACGGCGGGGCCCGTGCGGTCCGCGGAATGGCCGTCCGGTTGGCCGACAGGTCGGGAAAGCATTATCTGAGGCCTGAGACTGAATTTCATCGTCGAGTGACGCGTGCTGAGCGGCCCTGCAATCCTGCGTATTTCCATCTTACTGATCGTGGCCGGTATCCTGGCGGCACTGGTGCAGTTCATGTTGCCGCATCCGGCCCCCGCACCCGTATCCCGCCATGGTCCGCGACTTCCAGTCGGTGATCGGCCGCGAGACCCGGGAGCAGATG
>NZ_VRVA01000234.1:0-3623 GCF_008039945.1 Methylobacterium sp. WL64 | reverse complement strand
AGATGGGCCCGCGTGAGTGGGTCATGGCCAAGGCGCAGTTCGCCGTCATCTTCGGCGAGCGCTTCACCCGGGCCATGGCGGCCTGATGTTCAACCCGCCGCTCACACACGGAATTTCCGATAGTCCCCCTGGGTAGCCAGGACGCGGAGTAGACCCATCTACGACTGGCTCGGTCATGCCGCCCGATCCACTCGTAGATGGGGCAGGGTACCCCCACATGCGGAGTATGATCACCTTCAAACCGAACCCTCACAAGCTGCGGGTCACTCCATCCTTGAAGGAGCCGGGCCGGTTCGACTGGTCGGTTATGCGGGATGATGTGGTCGTGCGTCAGTCGCTCCGGTCCTTCGGCTCGGAGGGAGCGTCAGAGGCGAACGGCGATGCGGCGCTTCGAGAAATCACGTCTCATTGGCTAAGCGGACGATAGGTGCCAACTGCTCCGGAGATGCACGCAGTTGGCTCGTCCATCCCGGCGAGCGCCACGAGCTGCGACGACCAGGGCGTCATCAGCTCAATCACCTACCAGGAGAAGAACGAGTCCAGGCCCGGCATCATGACCGCCAGCGTGGCTCCTGCACCAACCAACCCCGCAACCATCACTACGAACTCCATCGCGGTATCCTCCTGTTGGTTGCGCACGATCAACCAGGGGGCGATGGTAAAGTTCAGTGGCGCTCGCTCACCATCTGAGGAACCGGTCGAGAGCTGGTAAGGCGGCGACAGTCAGCGCGATGGCACCGACCGCTGCTACGAGCATGACGACGAGAGGGAGAGACAAATTCAGGCGGCTCCAGGGTTGTTCCTGGATCAATAGGTCTGGGGTGAAAACCGTTCTGTGCGGCAGTGTGACTTTCTCACGTCGTCTTCGACAAGCGAAAGCACCTTAGGACCGGTGCATTCACCCCAAGAGGTTCTGGATCAGCTCTCGATGCATGCGGCTGAGGACGATAGTCCGCTCGATCTCGCTTAGGACGTGTTCGGCGTAGATCCGCGCAGGCGAGCCTTGGGCAAGACGGGATAGGATGTGCATCTGCTGCTCGCGCCGCTCTTCAGCCTCTGCAACCTGCCGCCCCGCTTGAAAGAGCGGGTCATGCGGCAGCGCATCAGATTGGGAGAGCATAGCAGTCACGAAGGCATCCATAGCGCTGCCCCGCCGCCCATGATTTCAGGGCAGGCGGGGCTTGAATACCGTTCCTCACGGCGATGGGCCATGTACGCGACGCGGCCGGGATGCAGGATGCCGATGCGTCGTTAGCCGGGCCTCAACGGCGCTATCCGGCAGGGTCCCGGATCGGGATGCCAGTCGGCAGTGGCAGTCC
This sequence comes from Methylobacterium sp. WL64, assembly GCF_008039945.1. NCBI lineage: Bacteria > Pseudomonadati > Pseudomonadota > Alphaproteobacteria > Hyphomicrobiales > Methylobacteriaceae > Methylobacterium > Methylobacterium sp. WL64. The sequence goes on along the minus strand of NZ_VRVA01000234.1, from coordinate 2,304 downwards.
GTAGTGGCTGGCATTGGACGGGCCGAGCGGGGGCGTTCGTGATGGTATTTTCGCCGGAGTACGGTGCAGGCCGGGGTGCTCGTGAAGCGCCGACCAAAATCCTTGATGATCGTGTGCGAACGGCTTTCGAGGGGCAACGGGCACACCGGAAGAGCAAGGCAGCATGACGCGCGAGATCGTCCTCGATACCGAGACCACCAGCACGGACTCCAAGGTTGAGCGCATCGTTGAGGTCGGCTGCGTCGAGCTGATCAACCACATGCAGACCGGCCGGACCTTCCACCGCTACTGCAACCCACAAAGGGCCGTGCATCCGGACGCCTTTGCGGTGCACGGGCTGTCCGACGGCTTCCTGGCCGACAAGCCGCTGTTCGCCGCGATCGTGCCCGAGCTGCTGGCCTTCATCGGTGGTGGCACGCTGGTGATCCACAACGCGCCCTTCGACGTCGGCTTCCGCAACGCCGAATATGCCTGGCTCCCCCAGCCGCGGCCGGCCGCGATCAAGCTGGACGACGTGGTCGACACGCTCCTCCTTGCTCGGCGCAAGCACGCGGGCGCCGCCAACAACCTCGACGCCTTATGCAACCGTTACGGGATCGATCGCAGCCGGCGGACGAAGCATGGGGCGCTCCTCGACGAGACATCTGAGGTTACACACTGAGCGTGGGGTTCAAAATTCACCCGGAGGCTCAACCCCCACTTAGCTTCTGAAGCCGGGCGAGAACAGCTCGCCGCACCTCACGGTCATTGATCTTGAACCACAACCGCAGCAGTTCGGATGTCTCGTCGGGGAACTCGTCGGACGCAGCATTCTGTATCAAAAGGTCGACCGAGATGCCGAGTGTGTCTGCAATGCGACGTACTGCGTTGCGATATCTATCTCTACGCCCAGTCGGGCACTCATCATCGGAAGTATCAGGCATATTGTCCCCATATAGGCGACAGGTTGCATTCAAACTTACACCATAATCGAAGATTGCATTAGATCAAGAGACCATCTACACTCATTGTGCCCCGTCGGGTGGTGGCGTGGAGCGTCGCACGATGGACGACGACTTCGACGCAATGGTGGATACCTGCCGGGCAGCCTACGATGTCGTGATGGAACACGGTACCCTGGAGATGCAGGCGTTCGCCCGAGCTCTGTTGCACGCCATGGCCAAGGAAGCGGCGCGTCGAGCGGCGGCTAGCCCCAACGGAGACGACAGCTAGTTGCCCGGCGGCTTCTTCCGTGGCCGGTGCCGGGCGAGCCGCGAGAGTCCTAACCGGCCTTCGGCTTGAACTCCCAGATCGGTGGGCCCCATACCTTGCCCGGGGTGTTCCGGTAGGCCGCAGTCCGCTCGAACACGACCCGATCCGCCTCGACCGCCAGCGCCTTCTTGCCGGCAATCATCAGCACCCCGCAGTACTCCACCCGGAGCGTGCCGTGCTCGGGGTGGACGCCGAAGAGCTGCGACGCCGTCCAGCCCAGGCCGTGCGCCTCGGCGCCGAAGCGGCTGCAGAAGTCGAGCGCCGACTCCCGCATCATCGCCCACTGCGTCGGCGTCAGATAGCGGCAGGGCGAGGCACGCTCGGAGATGTTCTCGATGTTCCCGTGCCAGATTGCGACGGGGTTCGGGATCAGGGTGGGGGCAGGGCTGGCTGACATCCGGCCGAGCTATGGCAGGGCGTGGCTCTCGACCATGCGGCCAGAAGCGGGATTGCCTGATCTGGGGTGAGAGCCGGCTCGGCCCCGCCCCGATCTGCTCGCGGGGCGGGACGAAAGCCGGCCGATCAAAAGCGGCGCATGTAATCTCTGAGTTCGGAGCGCATCCCCGCCTCGAAGCCGATGTGCCATGCCCGGACTTCAGCAGTCCGCATGCCGGCTTCCTGATGCCCCTGGGCCACGATGATCCCGACCTGCTCGAGCCGGCGCACGACGCCCTCAACGCTGCCTGTCTCCGGACTCAGCGTCTTGATCATCTCGCTCGCTGCAAGCCGGCCAGATTTTTCGCCACGAGCGATGGGGGCTAGTGGCTTGCTATGCGGCGGCATGGGTCTCGATTGCCTCACCTATGTGAGCCGATACGCAACTTGGTTCAGCGACAGGATGGCGGGCGGCGGTTACCGAGGCGTGCTGATTTGCAGACCGAAGCGTCCCGAGCCGGGATTGGGCACGAAAAAGCCCGCGCCGGCGTGAACTAAGCGGATTTCTTCAGATCCGAACATCAAGGGGTATCGCGTGGTCGGATCCAACGGGATCGTACCGCGGCACTGGTCAAAGAAAGGCCCTCGATCGCTGCCCGCTATCTGATTGCCTCCGGG